>NZ_VUNS01000007.1 GCF_009695545.1 Victivallis lenta
CTTCCCGCAAGGGACTGAAGGCCGGTCGAAGACTACGACCTTGATAGGACGGAGATGTAAGCGCAGTAATGCGTTCAGTTTACCGTTACTAATCGGCCGTGAGGCTTAACCACCTTTTTTCCGAGGGTTCCATACCATATGGTAAGGAGCCGGCGGAAAAAGGTCTCTCTCAATGGAGAGTTGTTACCTCACATGCAGTATCTCCGTAGAGACATTTTCTATGATTGGATTTTTTTCCGGTGCTTATAGCGGAGCAGAAACACACGTTCCCTTCCCGAACACGGCAGTTAAGGGCTCCAGCGGCGATGGTACTGTAAATTTGACTATGGGAGAGTAGCACGGTGCCGGGAATTTTTTTACCCGCCTTGACGTTTCGCACACGTTAAGGCGGGTCTTTTTTTGGCGCGGAACAGGACGCTCGTCCCACTGGCGCACCATGGTTTCGGAAAGGAAAGGCGCGCCCCCCTTCCGGGGCGCCGTCTTTCTGCGCATTCGCGCTGCAGACCGTGTACGCTGCGCGGCAAAATCTGCGATTTTGCTGGTGTAGCTGTTTCGCTTCGCGTACAGATTGCCTCCGGCGGCCGGGGCGCATCGCCCCCGGACCGGCACCGGCACGGTGCCTTGACGCGCAGAGACGGAATCAGCCTATCTCAGAGGGAGGTCGGAAAGTCGGCGAATTCACAGGCGACATCGAACTTTCTGCCGATGTACTCCATGACGGCTCGGGGACCGAGTGTTTCCGTTGCGTAATGGCCGAGCGCAAGCACTGGCATTCGAAGCTCGTAGGCAGGATGGTACATGACGTGTTCAAGTTCTCCCGTGATCAGCAGGTCGGCACCGGCGGCGGCAGCCTGTTCCAGCGCATCCATGCCGCCGCCCCCGGAAACCACGGCGATCCGTTTCAGAATGCGTTCGTCGTCGGCGATCAGGCGCGGTTTGGCTTTCAGCTTCGTGCCGAGCTCTTTTTCAAGTTCGGCGGCTTTGACGAGCTTTTTCGTGTGGCCGAGAAAGCCGATGTCGTAACCGTGGTAATTGCAGAATGGTTCAAGCCGGGTCAGTTCGGCCAGCTCTGCCAGCCGCGCATTGTTGCCGAGCTCCGGATGGGCATCGAGCGGCAGGTGTACCCCGTACAGGCTGATATTGTTTCCGAACATGACCCGGAACCGTTCGGCGTGAATGCCGGTGAAACGGCGCGGTTCCCCGCCCCAGGAAATACCGTGATGAACGAAGACAAAATCGAAATGCCCGGCGGCGGCGTGTTCGAACAGCGCCAGGCAGCCGTCCACGCCGAAAAGAATGCGTTTCACTTCCGGCGAGCCTTCGATCTGGAGTCCGTTGTTTGAAGCATCGCCCGGGAAGGCGGCCACATTCAGGGTACGGTCGAGTTCCTCGACCAGTTCGTTTCGTTTCATACCGTTCCTCCTCTTTGAACAGTTGGTCAGTTGACGAAAATAGTGACCGCCCGGAAGGCTCCGGCCAGCGAGCGGCAGAGCTCGTCACGCTCGGCAGGGGACGCGCAGACGGCGAAAATCGACGGGCCGCTGCCGGTGATTTCGGCATTCAGCGCACCGTTTTCGAGCAGGAAATCACGCAGGATCGCCAGCAGCGGGAATTTCCGGTAGAGCGCGGCGGCGAGGTCGTTGTGGAGATTGTCGGCGACCCCCTTCGGATCATTGCGGCGAAGTGCATTGATGAGGCGCTTGAGCTTTCCGGAGGAGTCTTCTCCGATTTGTTCCGGATCAAGATTCATGTAAGCCCATTTGGCGCTGACCGGGAATTGCGGATTCACGACGAGAAGCGGCGGGGCGTACAGCTTCCCGGCCGGATAGTGAAACACCTCCCCGATGCCGGTCGCTATGGCGGCGCGCCCGTGCAGGAAAAACGGCACATCCGCCCCGAGCGTGAGCGCAAGGTCGGCGAGCTCCTCGCTCGACAGTTTTCCGTAATGCCGGTTCAGCAGCCGAAGCACGGCGGCGGCGTTCGAGCTGCCGCCGCCCATGCCGGCCGCGACCGGAATCTCTTTTTCGATCCGGATCGACCAGGCCGGGGCGATTCCGGCCATGTCGGCATAGGCCAGTGCGGCCCGCCCGGCCAGATTTTCGAGATTTTCCGGCAGCCCGGCGAGGGAGGAGCAGACCCTGATTCCGGGCGTGTCGACAAAATCGAGCGTAACCCGGTCGGCCGGAGTGTCGAGCGGCAGAAACAGCGTCTCCAGCTCATGATAGCGGTCCGGCCGCCGCTTCAGAACTTTCAGGTAAAGGTTGATTTTCGACCGGGACGGAATCGAGAGTGCCATGACAATACCGTCAATTCAGCTCGTCCGGCGTGCACGGGGCGAATTTGAATCCGTACTGGTCATTGTAGCGGCGCGCCTCGTTTTCGATCGCGATGGCGAGACGCAGCGCGCGCAGGCCCGCTTCTCCCGGCACCTTCGCGTCGCAGAGCTGCCCGGTGACCCGGCTTTTGTTCACGGCGAGGATAAAGTCTTCGAGTTCGGCCGCAAGCGCGTTCTTTTCATCGAGGTTCACATCCTTGCGGGCGAGTCCGATACGGTTGCGCTTCAGGACCATGCCGAAATGTTTGCCGTAGTCCATTGAGATATAGCAGTCCTCCTGGAACACGCGGAACCGGCGCATCGGCTCCTGGCTGACCCGGCTTGCGGTCAGGCTCGCGCAACTGCCGTTTTTGAATTTGATTCGGGCATTGACGATATCTTCGGTCTTGCTGAGAACCGGAATGCCGACCACATCGAAATGCTCGACCTCCGAGTCGACCATGGTCAGCACGAGGTCGATGTCGTGGATCATGAGGTCGACGACGACGCTGACTTCGGTGCCTCGGCGCGGCAGGCCCGGGCGCGGCGGCGGGTATTGCGCAAGGCGGTGCGCCTCGATGAAGCGCGTGTTGGCCGCATATTTTTCCAGAAAATCCATTGCCGGGTTGAAGCGTTCGACATGGCCCACGGCGAGGACGACATTGTTCTTCCGCGCCGTTTCCACCATCTTTTCGGCGAGGGCAAGATCGGCTTCAATCGGTTTTTCCACGAGGACGTGCTTGCCCATCTCAAGAAGCGGAATCGCCGTCACGGCGTGAAAATTGGCCGGAACCGCCACGCTGAGGGCATCGCATTTCTCCGCAAGCTGCCGCCAGTCGGAAAAAACCGGCAGATTGAACTCCGCCCCGACCTTCGCGGCCGTCTCGGGCTGGACGTCGAAGATGCCGACCATCTCCGCATTCGGGCTTTGGGCATAGAGACGGGCGTGGTGCCTGCCGAGTGCCCCGACACCGAGTACGCCGACTTTGAGCTTTTTGTCGCTTTCCATTCGTGATTCCTGTGGTTCCTGGATTTTTCAGTATGTATTCTGGAGTAATATACACGTTTTTTTGATAAAAACACCATTTCAAGCCGCTTTTTCTTGGCGAAATCGGGGTTTACGGGGTATATTCCGATAAATAGAACAATTCTTCCTCGCGATTGAGAAGCATAAGGGGTCTGCCATGAATGAAAAATTCCGATTCAACCGGGTATTGCTGAAGCTCAGCGGAGAAGCGCTGAAGGGCGCGCAGGAGCATGGGTACGACGCCGACGCGGTCCGTTCCGTGGTCGAGCGGGTCAAGTCGGTCGTCGACCAGGGCGTGGAGGTCGCGCTCGTGGTCGGGGCCGGGAACATCTGGCGCGGCGTTATGGGCAGGAGCGGCGGCATGGACCGGGTCAACGCCGATTATATGGGGATGCTTGCGACGGTGATGAACGCGCTCTGCCTGCGGGACTTCTTTCGGGCGGCCGGCATCCAGGCGGTCGTGCAGTGTTCGATCGGGATGGAGCCGATCGCGCCGCGGTTCAACCGCGACGAGGCGATCCGGGCGCTCGAGGCCGGCAAGATCGTGATCTTCGCCGGCGGCACCGGCAGCCCGTTCTTCACCACCGACACGACCAGCGCGCTGCGGGCGCTCGAAACCGATTGCGACGCTGTGCTGAAGGCGACGAAGGTCGACGGCGTCTACACCGCCGATCCGTTCAAGGACCCGGCGGCGACGCGGTATGCGGAGCTGAGCTTCGACGAGGCGCTGGCGCGCCAGCTGAAAGTCATGGATTCGACTGCGTTTTCGATGTGCCGCGACAACGATTTGCCGATCATCGTCTTCAATTTTTCGGACCCGGACAGCCTCGAACGGATTTTGTCCGGAGATACCGAAGCCGGAACCATCGTAAGCTAGGAACACGGGAGGCGGGCTATGACGGACATCCATCCGACCGCAGTAGTCAGCCCGAAGGCGCAGATCGGCGTCGGCGTGCATATCGGGCCGTATTCGGTCGTCGAGGACGATTGCGTGATCGGCGATGACTGCCGGATCGATTCCCACGTGAAGATCGCGCGGTATACGACGCTCGGGCCGCGCTGCCGGGTCTATCTTGGAGCTCTGATCGGCGAGGAGCCGCAGGACCACCGTTTCCAGCCGGGAACCGTGGCGTGGACCACGGTCGGCGCCGACACGACGATCCGGGAATATGTCACGATTCACCGTTCGCCGTTCCCCGAGCGCTACACGCGGATCGGCAGCGGGACGCTGCTGATGTCCTTCGTCCATGTCGGACACGATGCGCAGATCGGGGACCGGGTGACCGTTGCGAACCAGACGGCGGTCTCCGGGCATGTCATCATCGAGGATATGGCGGTGCTTTCCGGCTATATTCTGATTCATCAGTTCTGCCGGATCGGAAAACTGGCAATGGTCGGCGCGCGCACGATCATCCGGCAGGACATCCCGCCGTTCTGCATGCTGGCGGAAAATGAATGCGTCTGCGGTCCGAACGTGATCGGGCTGCGGCGCGCCGGATATGACAGCTTTGCGCGCATGGCGATCCGGCGCGCGATCAAAACCTATTTCTTCAAGGGGCTGAACGCGACAAACGCGCTGGCTGAAATCGAAAAGACGCCGGATCTGCTGCCGGAGGTCCGGCATTTTGTGCAGTTTATCCGCAGTACGGAACGCGGCATCATGCCGGGCGACCCCGAATTGATCGCGCTCGGCATCCGCGGCGTGGATGAGGAGAAGGAATGAGAGGCGCTCCGGATAACGGAAACGCCTGTACGAAAGAAAGTCATCGGAGTTTCAATATGAAAAAATGGATCGGTTTGCTGTTCGCCGCGACGGTTGCGGTGATTTTTGCCGGATGCGCGGAGGTTACGCCGCTGCCGCATCCGATCGTGCCGGAGGAGTCCGGCAATACCGTGAAGATCGGTGTGCTTCTGCCGCTGACCGGCGCGAATGCCGAATTCGGCAAGCGGACGCTGCGGGGGGTCGAGCTGGCCGCGAGCGAGCTCAATAACGGGCGCGGTATTTCAAGCCGCCGGGTTGAGCTTCTCGTGCGCGACACGAAGAGCAACCCGTCCGAGGCACGCCGGCAGGCCGAGGCGCTTTTCGACGCGGGCATCATCGGGCTGGTCGGGCCGTACAGCACGAACGAAGCGCTGGCGATCAGGCCGGTGGTCGAGGGAAAGCTGATTCCGACCGTCGTCCCGCTCGCCACCGGCGATGAGGTGACGGAAGGAACGAATATGATTTACCGGACCTGTTTCACCGACAGCCAGCAGGGGGAGGCGATCGCCGCTTATGCCTGGTATTGGCGGAAGCTGCTGCGCCTCGCGATCCTGATCAGTGACGACGAGCAGGCGAGCTACTCCCGGAATGTGGCGCGCGCGGCGGCGAATGCGTTTACGGAGCTCGGCGGCGAGGTCGTGCAGATGGTCGAATTCCAGGGGGACCGCGAGGAGTTTGCGAAGAAGCTGCGCGATCTGGTCGCCTACAACCCGCAGGCGATTCTGGTTCCGGCGGAGCCGGACAACGCCGGGGTGCTGGTCAAGTATATCCGCGAACTCGGCTACCGCGGGCTGCTGCTCGGGCCGGAAAGCTGGGACGAACGGGAATTCTTCAGCAATTGCGGCGCCGACCCCGGCGACTGTGCGTTTGTCGGGCTCTATTCGGAGGAGTATGATCTCCCCGAGCAGCTCGCTTTCCGCGATTTGTTCCGGCGGACCTATTTCGTGTTCCCGTCCACCTGCGAGGCGCAGGGGTACGATGCGCTGAAGATGCTGGCGATCGGGCTCGGCAACGTGACGAGCGTGCAGGAGTTCAACCGGAACATGCAGCATATCCGCAACGTTCCGGGTGCGAGTGCGTTGTACACCATGAAGCCGCACGGCGGCATCGACCGGACGATGTTCATCAAAACCATCCGGCCCGCCGCCGGGCCGGACGAGGAGCCCGAGTCGCGGCTCAGCCGCAGCTTCAACATGAAGAAGATCTATCAGCTCAAGGAGGATTGAATTCGGAATGGGCTATCTGATTCACCGGGCCGGGCGGACGCCCGCGCTTGACGCCGGCTTTGATTCCGGCGAGTGGAGCGGCTGCCGGACTTTGAACGTCGATGTGTTCCGCCCCGAGGGCAGCGGCCACCGGCCGGAGACACGCTTCCGGCTTCAATATGACCGCGAGGGGCTGTACGGCCTCTTTTCGGTGCGGGACCGCTTTGTGCGCTGTGTGGCGCGGAAGTTTCAGGACCCGGTCTGCCGTGACAGCTGCGTCGAATTTTTCGTCCGTCCCGCCCACGGGCGCGGCTACGTGAATTTCGAATTCAGTGCGGCGGGCGTTCTGCTGGCCCAGCATGTCGCGGATTGCCGCCGCCGCCCCGGGACGGACGATGTGCGGCCGCTTACGGAACGGGAGGCGGCCGGAATCCGGATATACCACTCCCTGCCCGGGCGGATTGAGCAGGAGCTGGCGCAGGAGACCTGTTATGAGCTCGGCTTCTTCCTGCCGTTTTCGATTTTCGCCGGCACGCACGGCGCTCCGGCGCCCGTGTCGCGGACGGTCTGGAGCGGGAACGTCTACAAGTGCGGCGACGATACGAGCCATCCGCACTGGGCATCCTGGCGGCCGGTCAGGCGGGTCAATTTTCACGAACCCGACTGTTTTGGCGATCTGGAGTTCGAATGACGAATGGAATACCTTGTCCGGCATGGAATTGCAGAATAACGGGAAAGTGACGGAGAAATAACGGAGAGGAGAAAACCGGAATATGGCAAAGGAATTCAGCCGTTCGGTCGTATCGCAGGCGGTGGCGCTCGCGATGGTCGAAGCCGTGCAGAAGGGCGGCTACCTGAAGGGGGCCATGGTTGCTTCGCCGGTGCTGGCCGAAGCGGAAAAGGAGTTGTTCGTCAAGATGCTTGCCCGCCTCGACGAGCGCCGCAAAAAGGGGGAGGCGGAGTTGACGGCGGATGAAATTTCATCGCTGTTCACGTTCGTATATGCGAAAGCGGCCGAGGCGGTCACGAATCTCGTCAACTCCCAGCCGAACAATTTCGACCTGCTCGGCATGCTTGACGGCAAGGTTCCGATCTATGCCGACGACCGCCTGACCGGATATTTCAAGAAAATCAATCTCGCGGCGGATTGCGCTCAGGCTTATCTGGACTGGCACGATGCGAACGCCGGCAACGAGGCGTTGCGGAGCTATGACCCGATGCTGCCGCTTTTTGAAGCGCTGAAATGGTGTTTCCGCCTCAGTTGCACGGCGGCGGTCGAAAAACTCGAAGCCGACGGAAAGGTGATTCCGGGTGTCTGAACGGATGCGGGAGCATTGGAAGTCCCGGGCGGCGGTTCCGGCAGTCGCCGGGTTGCTGCTTTTGCTGCAGGCGGCCCTGCTGCCGGCCGGTGCGGTCTGGGTGACCGACAACGGAAACAAATTCATCATCCTCGAGAACCTGCTGCGGAACGGGAGCGCGGCGATTGCATATCCGGCGGCGGAGATCGATCCCGGCCGCCGTTTCTTTCCGGACGGGAATTTTCACTTTCAACGGCATTGCGGCCGGATCGTGTCGGTCTATCCGGAATTTTTTTCGGCGCTGGCGCTGCCCGGCTACCGGCTGTTCGGCGCCGTCGGACTCTGGCTGCTGCCGGTCGGCGGAACGCTGGCGGTCCTTGCGCTGTTTCTCGCGCTGCTGCCGAAATATGGGCCGGGCTGGAAACTCGAGGCGGGACTGGCCGGGCTGCTGCTCTGCGGTTCGCCGCTTCTCTTCTATTCCGGCACTTTCTGGGAGATGACTGCTGCGACGGCGTTCCCTCTTGCCGCGCTGCTGGCTGCGCGGAGGAGGCGGCTGCTCGCGGCCGGACTCCTGCTCGGACTCGGGCTCTGGCTGCGCGAGGAGTTCTATCTCATCGCGCTGGCGGCCGGAATCGCGGCGCTGTTTTTTTACCCGAAGGAGTGGCGCCGGTGCGTTCCGTTCGGGGCTGGCTTTCTTCTGGCAGCAATTCCGCTCTGGATTTACAACCTGGTCAATTACGGCCATATCCTCGGGCTGCACGGCGCGCTTTATTACACGCACAACGCGGAGGGTGTTCCGACGCTGGCGGAGCGGATCGGCGGGGTGTTCGAGGGATTTTATCTGTATTTGTTCCGATTCGAATCCGGCTGGCCCGGCGTGGAGACCGGCTGGATTCCGCTTGTGCCGATGTTCCTGCTGCTGGCGGCCGGTGCGGTCAGGTCGGCGCGCATCAAGCTCTGGGCCGCCTGGATCGCGGCGGCCGGCTGGGCGTTTCTGTTCTGGAGATTCTGGTGCAATCCGTTCCCGGTTCTGGCGTCGGGAGTTACCGTCGGCTTCGTGACCTCTTCCCCGCTGCTTGCCGGGTTTTTCCTCATGTGGCGGAATCTGCTGACCTGCGGACCGCGGCCGCTGCGGATGGTCACGCTGGCCGCATTGCTTTACTGTCTGGCGCTGCCGGTGGTGCTGACCCGCAGCGACATCGGGCTGATCTGGGGGGCGCGGCACTATCTGCCGGTCTATCCGCTGCTGTTTGTCCTGAGCTTCGCCGGTTTTGCCCGGCTCGGATGGCTGCGGAGGCAGCGGTTGCTGACCGCCGTTCTGATCGGCGCCACCCTCGTTTTGCAGGCGGTGGGAATCCGGGCGCTGTTCGGCGTGGCGGAGGATGCGGCGCGGGCGGAGGCGACGATCGGCGCACTTGAGCCCCGCGTGGTGGTTTCGGACCTCTTCTTCCTGCCGGAAATGACGCCGCGGCTCTTCTTCGCCAAACAGTGGCTTTATGTGAAGAACGATACGGAGCTTCGGGAACTGACCGGCCTGCTGCGCGAAAAGGGGATCGACCGTTTCACGCTGGTCCTGTCGGCGCTGCCCGGTTTCCGGCAGGTCGGCGACCGGGCGCTGGCGGAGTTCCTTGAAATGGCGCCGCTCTCGGCCGAGCCGTACCGGCTCCCGGCCCCCGGCAGCGGATTTATGACGCTTCTGATTGGCGAGTGCCGTTTGCAATAGTCCGTGTTCCCTGCTATATTGAAAGACAGTGCTTGATCAATTAACTGCAACCATTTATCGGAGATCTGCGATGGACCGGCTCCTCGTCATAAAACTGGATAACGGCAGCACGCTCGAAGCGAAGGCCCCGGCCGAGCTCGAGGTGAAGCCGCACGACACCTGCGTCTTCCGGCGCGACTTCTACACCGATGCGGGCGAGGTCGTCCGTGAAGTCGCCGAACCGCCCGAAAGCACGAACTGGGCTGAACTGCCGACCGTGCAGCATATTGCGGATAACCGTGAACTGGCCGCCGCAAATGACAATTACATGCGTTCGCGCGGCGCGATGCGCACGGCGCGCGAGCTGGTCGGCAACCTCGGGCTGGCCATGAAACTGCTGAATGCCCACTACTCGCTTGACGGCAAGCTGGTGGTCATCCAGTTCAGCGCAGACGGGCGGGTCGACTTCCGCGAACTGGTCAAGGAGCTGTCGCGCGCGCTCTGCACCCGGATCGAGCTGCGCCAGATCGGCGTGCGCGACGAGACCGGCATCTACGGCGGCATCGCGGTCTGCGGCCAGCGGCTCTGCTGCTGCCGTTTCCTGAAGGAGTTCAATTCGATCAACGTGAAAATGGCCAAGGAGCAGGATCTTTCGCTGACTCCTGCGACGATTTCGGGTGCCTGCGGCCGGCTGAAGTGTTGTCTGAAGTACGAGCACGAGGGGTATCAGGAGCTCGAGCGCGAGATGCCGAAGCGCGGCAACTGGTGCGAGACGCCGCAGGGGCGCGGGCGGGTCTGCGACCGCAATCTGCTGACTCAGAAGGTTTCGATTCAGCTGGAGTCCGGCAACATCGTGCATTTTCACCGTTCCGAGGTGACGATCCATGTTCCCGAGCAGCGGCCGCGCATCGTCAGCGAGCGGCAGCAGGGGCGCGAACGGCGGGACGGCGGCAGCGGCAATGGACGCGAAAATCGGGACAGCCGTCCGCGCGGCAGCGGGAACGGCGTCCAGAAGGGTCGCGGAGTCCGCGACAACCGGCCGCCGCGCGAGGAAGCCCGCCGTCCGGAGGAGTCTCCCCGCGCCGAAGAGAACGCGCCGCGGGAGAAGTAACCGATGGAGCGCGCGGAGCTGGAACGCTATGCGGCGCTCGACGCGTCCGGTTTCCTGCCGGGCGTCGGCGAGGAGCCCGTCGACTTCGAATCGAGAATCGCCGCGATCCGCGCTGCTCACGAGGAGTTCGGGGAGGAGCTGGCCGAAAAGGGCGAAGTCGTCGTTTTCGACGAATTCCGCCTGCGTGAATCCGAACGCATTCCGGCCGATATCATCGCCGAGGCGGGGGAGGTCACCGGCGGACTTTACGATTTCCGCACCGCGCATGTGCCGGGATTTTTCATCTCGCGTGACGTCGGGCTGCTCTGGGGCGGCTGCATGATCAGCGATACGGAGCTTCCGTTTTCGTTTTTCCTGATCCGGGGGGCGTTTCGCAACCGGCAGCGCTGGTTTCTCTACAACCGCCGCGAGCTGCTTGCGCACGAGCTCTGCCATTCGATGCGGCAGCCGTTGCGGGATGTGCCGCTGGAGGAGTTTTTCGCCTACCGGACGAGTCCGAGCCCGTTCCGGCGCTATCTCGGCAACTGCTTTATCCGCGATTATGATGCGCTGCTTTTCGTCATTCCGGTTTTCATTCTGCTCGGTTCGGTGCTGCTGCAGTCGTTCTGGCTGCCGGCGCTGCCGGTCTGGCCGTTCTGGATCGTTGCGCTGGCCTATCCGGCTTATCTGCTGTTCCGCAACGCGCGGGCGCGGCACTGGGTGTTCCGGGCCGCGAAAAAACTGCGCGCGTTCGGCGTCGGGAAGCCGATGGCGGTGCTGTTCCGTTCGACGACGCCCGAGATCCGCGAGCTGGGGACGCTCCGGAGCCGGGAGGATTTTGATGCGTATGTGGAGGAGAAGAAGGAGCTGCGCTGGGAGATCGTCAAATACCGTTTCCTGCGGTCCTGACTGTGGTCCGGTGAACGATTTTTCGTCGTCTGCCGCCGCGGTTTCGCGGCTCTCCCCGGTGCTTTGGGTTCCCTGTCGACAGGAAGTATGGAATGCCGGAAGAAGATAAATCGCTGCTCGAGGTTCGCGACCTCACAAAACGGTTCGGCGCGGCAACCGCGCTCGACCGTGTCAGCCTGACTCTGCTGCGCGGCCGGCTGAACGGTCTGGCCGGTCCCGACGGTGCCGGAAAAACCACGCTGATCCGGATTCTGACCGGTCTGCTCGGTTCCGATTCCGGCGAAATCCGCCTCGACGGCGTTTCGCTGGCGGAGGCGGTCGCCCGGCAGGGCTTCATCGGCTATATGCCGCAGAAGTTCGGGCTCTACGAGGATTTGTCGGTGCTCGAGAACCTGCGGCTTTACGCCGCGCTGAACGGCGTGCCGAAAGAGAAGGAGCGCGGACTGTTCGACGAAATGCTGCGTTTTACGGACCTCGCCCGTTTTTCGGAGCGGCTGGCCGGCCGGCTTTCGGGCGGCATGAAGCAGAAGCTCGGACTCGCCTGCGCATTGCTCGGCCGGCCGAAGCTGCTGCTGCTGGACGAGCCGAGTGTCGGTGTCGACCCGATTTCGCGCCGCGAGCTCTGGAGCATGGTCGGCGAACTGATGGAGGGCGGCATGACCGTCCTCTGGTCGACCGCTTATCTCGACGAGGCCGAACACTGCGATAAAGTCATTCTGCTCGACGAGTCGAAGAAGCTCTTCGAGGGGCCGCCCGGCGAATTGACCGGGCGGCTGAAGGGGCGCGTCTTTCTGCTGTCGGAGCCGTCCGGGGGGCGGCGCGGGGCGCTGCGCCGGGTTCTGCGCGAACCGTTCGTCCGTGACGGCGTCATCCAGGGCGGCAGCGTCCGGTTCGTCACCGCGCCGGAGCTGCCGGACGGCGAGCCGCAGGCACTGGCGCGGAAACTCGGAGGAACGCTCGCCCCGGCCGCCCCCCGGTTCGAGGATGTGTTCATCGACATACTCGGCGGCGGTCCCGGCGGGGAATCCGCGCTGGCGGCGGGACTTTCTCCGCTGCCGGACGACGGCGCCGTCGTGGTCGAAGCCGACCGCCTGACCAAGAAATACGGCAGTTTTACGGCTGCCGACTCGATTTCCTTCCGGATCAGACGCGGAGAAATCTTCGGTCTGCTCGGCCCGAACGGCGCCGGGAAATCGACGACCTTCAAGATGATGTGCGGCCTTGCCCGGCCGACTTCGGGACGGGCGCTGGTGGCCGGCTGCGAGCTCGGCCGGTCCGGCGGCAGCGTACGCCGCCGCATCGGTTACATGGCGCAGAAATTTTCGCTTTATGACGGGCTTTCCGTGCGGCAGAACCTCGCGTTTTTCTCCGGCATCTACGGACTTTCGGGACGGGCGCAGAAGGCGAAGATCGAAGAGATGGTTGAAATCTTCCATTTTCAGAATATCCTCGACGACAACTCCGGCGACATTTCGCTCGGACACAAGCAGCGGCTGGCGCTGGCCTGCGCGACCATGCACGGTCCGGATGTGCTGTTCCTCGACGAACCGACCTCCGGCGTTTCGCCGGTCACGCGGCGCGAATTCTGGAACCACATCAACGGCATCGTCGAAAAAGGGGTGACCGTCATGGTGACGACCCACTTTATGGACGAGGCGGAATATTGCGACCGCATCGCGCTCATCTACCGCGGGCGCGCCATCGCGGTCGGCACGCCGGATGAGCTCAGGCAGAGCGTCGCGGACGGCGGGACGCCCGATCCGACCATGGAGGATGCCTTCATCTCGCTGGTGCGGAGGTCGGACCGGGAGCGCGGGGGAGGCGGCGCATGAACATCCGCCGGCTCAACGCCCTGATGCGCAAGGAGGCATTGCAGATCATCCGCGACCCGAGTTCGATCCTGATCGCGGCGGTGCTGCCGCTGCTGCTGATATTCATCTTCGCCTTCGCCGTATCGCTCGACGTGAACGAACTGGCCGTCGGAATCGCCGTCGAAGACGACTCCCCCGAAGCGGCGAGTTTCGTCGAAGCGTTCACGAGCAGCCGCTATTTCAAGGTCCGGTCGGCCCGCGACCGCCGCGAACTCGTTCCGGCGCTGACGGCGGGGGATATCCGCGGCATCGTCGTCATCCCGGGCGACTTCGCTTCCCGGCTCGGCAATGCGGCGGGCCCGGCGGCGCCGGTGCAGATCATCACCGACGGCAGCGAACCGAACACCGCGAACTTCGTGCAGAATTATGCACGCGGCGCCTGGCAGGTCTGGCTGCGCCAGCGGGCGCTCGACGGCGGCCGCGCCGCGCCGGCGCCGGTGACGGTCGTCGACCGGGTCTGGTACAATCCGGAGCTCGAGAGCCGCAATTTCCTGCTGCCCGGGGCGCTGGCGCTGATCATGACGCTGATCGGCACGCTGCTGACTGCGCTCGTCGTCGCGCGCGAGTGGGAACGCGGCACGATGGAAGCGCTGCTTTCTACTTCAATCACTCGCGGGGAACTGATCCTCGGCAAGCTGCTGCCGTATTTCCTGCTCGGGATGCTCTCGCTGTTCCTGTCGGTATCGGCGATGGTGCTGCTGTTTCACGTGCCGCTGCGCGGCTCGTTTCTTGTTCTGGCCGGCGCCGGGGCGGTGTTCCTGTTCACGGCGCTCGGGCTCGGCATGCTGATCTCCGCTGCGGCAAGGAACCAGTTCGTCGCGTGCCAGATCGCATTTCTGACTGCGTTCATGCCGGGGATGATGCTCTCCGGCTTCGTTTTCGAAATCAGCTCGATGCCGCTGCCGATCCGCATTGCGACGAACTTCATTCCGGCGAAATACTTCGTTTCGTGCCTCCACAGCCTTTTCCTGGTCGGGGACGTCTGGCCGGTGCTGCTGCCGAATCTGCTGTTCCTCGGCGCGGTCAGCGTGATTTTGTTCGGAATCGTCATCGTCATGGTGCGCAAAAGGATCGATTGATATGTGGAACCGGATCAGATCGCTCATCATCAAGGAGCTGCAGATTATTCTGCGCGACCGCAAGACGCGGATCATCATCGTCATTCCGCCGATCCTGCAGATTTTTCTCTTTGCCTTCGCCTCGACGCTTGAGGTGAAGAACATCACGATCGGGATTCTGAACCGGGATGCGGGGGCGGATTCGGCGCCGCTGATCGAACGTTTCCGGAATTCGCCGTCGTTCGTCCGGCTCGACCCGGTCGCCGACGAAGGGGAGATGCGCCGCTACATCGATACGCAGCGCGGCATCGGAGTCATCTGCATCAGAGAGGATTTTTCGCGCCGGCTGCGGGGCGGCGAACCGGCGGAGCTCCTGCTCGCGTTGGACGGGCGGCGCACGAACGTGGCCCAGATCGTGAACGGCTACATCAATACGGTCGTCCGGGATTTCAACCGCGACATCCTGGCCGGGCGGGGAGCCGCCGGGCGGCCGGAAAGCGAACTGATCGTACGGAACTGGTACATCCCGAATCTCGAATATCTGTACTTCACGCTGCCGTGCCTGATTGCGAACATCCTCATGATCATGGGGATCATGATTCCGGCGCTGTCGGTTGCCCGGGAGCGGGAGTTCGGCACCTTCGACCAGATTCTGGTTTCGCCGCTGTCGACTTTCGAGATCATCGTCGGCAAGACCGCGCCTTCGCTGCTCATCGGCTTTCTGCAGGCGACGATGATGATCGCGGCCGCAATCTGGTGCCTCGGTTCGCCGATGGTCGGCTCGTGGCTCATGCTGTATACCGGAATGACGGTGTTCATCGCGTCTGTGATCGGGGTCGGGCTGTTCATCTCGTCGCTCTGCAAAACGCAGCAGCAGGCGATTCTCGGGGCGTTCGTCTTTGCAGTTCCGGCTGTGCTGATTTCAGGCTACGCGACGCCGATCGAGAATATGCCGCACTGGCTGCAGACGCTTTCGCTGGCGAACCCGGTGCGCTGGATCATGGCGATCGTGAAAGGGGTTTTCCTGAAAGACATCTCCTGGGCGATTGCATGGCGAAGCCTCTACCCGCTCTGCCTCATCACGGCAGTGACGCTCGGCGTTGCGGGCTGGTTCTTCTCGCGCAAGCTTGAATAGGGGCGTTTACAGATAACAGGTCCGGCCGGTTTTCTGGCAGCAGTCGGGCGTGTATTCGTGCAGCTCGATGCGGACGCCGTCCGGATCGGTCAGCCAGGCCTGATAGGCGTGGTCGGCGCCCATTTTTTTCTCGCCCGGCGTGTAGCCGGCGGCGGCGACGGCGGCGTTGACGCTGTCGATCGAATCGACCTCGAAACAGAGATGGTCGATCGGATTCGCGCCGGGTTCGGCCGGTTCGCGCTCAAAGAATTCGAGATAATTGCCGTTGCCGGCCTTCAGGTAGAAGCCGACCGTTTTGTCGTCGCGCCGGAAGTCGAACGCTTTTTCGAGCCCGAGCCCCTGGCAGTAGAAACGGGCGGTCCGGCCGAGATCGGCTACACGGATGCAGAGATGGGCAATCCCTTTGATCATGATGCTGATTCCTTTTCCGTTTTCGTTGACTGGTGTTAGGATACCACGCCGTTTCGGGAAATGCAAGCCGGAGTCATGATTTTATACCGTGTATGGCGCATGGCCGTGCTTCCGGCGGTAGCGGAGCGGCGGCAGGCCGAATTCGCGGCGGAACATCGACGTGAAATAGCTCTGGTCGGTAAAACCGCTCTTTTCGGCCACGCGGCTGATCGGCCAGTCGGCAGCGAGCAGAAAGCGGCGCGCCTTCCGCAGCCGCAGCTTCAGCAGGTACTCTCCCATGCCGATGCCGCATTCGAGCTTGAAGAGATGCAGCAGCCGCGACGGGCTCATGAACACAAGCTCCGCCGTCCGGACGGCGGTCGGATTTTCGTGCGAATGCAGCCGCAGGAATTCGAGGACTTCGAGGATCCGTTTGTCGCGCGGACGGCGCGGCAGGAGCCCGCCCGTTTCCGCATAGGCGCGATGGATGATGTCGCTGAAGATGGCCGGGATGAAGTCGAAATATCCCTCCGCCGCCTCCGGGCGCAGGACCGGCAGCTGCCGGTAAAGCGCTTCCAGTTCCGGGTAGCGGCATTCGGTCCCTTCCGTCCGGAACGGGCCGAGCATGACTGCTCCGGCGAATCCGGCTGTCTCCGGCGGCAGCGGCACGATGATTTCGACCGCGCCGGCGTGGCAGGTGCCGACGAAAGGCACCGTGTGCTGCCGGAGCCGGGCGACAAGCTCGCGCGTGTCGTGGTAGACGCACTGCTTCTCTCCGTCGCCGTGCGTTTTGACTCCCGCGCAGAATTTGCAGGTATGCTGGCTGAACCGGCGCTCAAGATCGGGTTCCGGCAGCAGGTACCCCGAAACCTTCCAGATGCAGCCGGTTCCGGCAATGCCGGCCAGCTCCCGGAGTTTCCGTTCCAGTTCCCGCAGGATTTCACCGAATTCTATCATAATTATACTGAAAAAATGATGATTGCAGCATTTTTCTTATAAAATATAGCACAAAACCGATATAAAAACCAATATGGGACGCTATATTGATAGAAGAACGATGCAATTGATTTCGACAGGAGGCTGGGAAAATGATTCAGACATTGCAGCTGCCGCTTCTGGCGGATGCGGATATTGTGGTGGTCGGAGGCGGTCCCTCCGGTTTTGCGGCGGCGCTGGCGGCGGCGCGGCAGGGTTCGAAGGTGCTGGTGCTTGAGCAGTCAACCATGTTCGGCGGCCTCGGCACGGCCGGTCTTGTGCCGATGTTCGCGCCGACCTCGAACGGGGAACGCATGGTGTACGGCGGAATCTTCGAGGAGATCAACCTCGAAATGTGCCGCCGCATGAACGTCGAGCCGTGGCAGGAGTCCTGGCAGGCGATCAATCCGGAGATCCTGAAACGGCTGCTCGATGAAAAGGCCGAAGAGGCCGGAATCCGGTTCGTGTTCGGAGCCAAAGTCTGCGAAGCCGAGGTCGGGAGCGGCCGGATCGGAGCGGTGCTGGCCGCCACCTCGATGGGACTCAAGCGCGTGACCGGCCGCATGTTCATCGACGCGACCGGCGATGCGCTGCTCGCATCGCTCGCCGGTGCGGAGTTCGAGTTCGGCGATGAGAACGGCCGCACCATGAGCCCGACACTCTGCGCACAGTTTTCGAACATCGATTTCGACGCTTATTTCGCTGCGATCCGCGCCGGGGTGTCGGATCGCTCGATCTGGCAGAAGATGACCGAGGAAGGCACGGCGCCGCTTCGGGAGCACCATTTCGTCTGCATGAAACCGGTCACGAAGGTCTCCGCGACCAGCAACCTCGGGCACATCTACGGCATCGACACGCTCGATGAATTCGAGCTGACCCGGGGATATGTCGAAGGCAGGCGCATCGCGCGGACCATGGAAGAGTTCTACCGCAGGCATGTACCGGGCTTCCAGAATTTCGAGCTGCTGGCCACGGCTTCGCTGCTCGGCGTGCGCGAAACCCGGCGCATCCGCGGCGAGTACCGCATGACGGTGGAGGATTTCAGGCGGCGCGCCGTTTTCGACGATGAGATCGGCCGCTGCTGCTACCCGGTCGACATCCACTCCGGCAGCACGAATGCCGAGGAGCAGAAGCGGGTCGAGCGGGTGCTTGAGGAGACCCGCTTCAAACGCGGCGAAAGCTACGGCATCCCGTACCGCGCCATGATTCCGCTGGGGCTGGCGAACCTGCTCGTTCCGGGACGGGCGCTCTCGGCCGACCGGGCGATCCAGTCGAGTCTGCGGGTCATGCCGCCCTGCTTCGTGACCGGCCAGGCGGCCGGTGTGGCGGCCGGGCTCGCCGATGGGGATGTGCGCAGCGTCGATACGGTTCAACTGCGTTCCCGTCTCGCGGAGATGGGCGCTTATTTCAAGTAACGGGAGATGGTGATGGAAACGGTGAAGTATGAGCTGAAGGCGGATGTCCCGGTCATCGCGGACGTGGATGTTCTGGTAATCGGCGCCGGTCCCGGCGGATTCTGCGCGGCCGTGACGGCCGCGCGGCAGAAGCGTTCGGTCGCGCTGGCCGAGCACTACGGCAGTCCGGGCGGCATGGCCAACGTCGGTGAAATTTCGCCGTTCATGCCGAATCACTGCGGCGAAGAGAGCCTCGACAAACCGGTTTATATCGAGTGGGTCAACCGTATGCGCGCCTATCAGTCGGCCGGTTTCGCGCCGATGGAGGTCAAGCGCGCCGACGACCGCAACGTTTCGCGCTACGGTGCGATGCTCGCCATGGAGGATATGCTGCTGGAGGCCGGCGTCAGGCTGTTTTACCACCATACGTTCTTCGACGTGGTCAAGCAGGAAAACCGTATTTCGGCGGTGATTTTCAGCGGGAAGTCGGGTCTTTCCGCGATCCGTGCGAAAATCGTGATCGATTCGACCGGCGACGGCGACGTGGCGGCCAAGGCCGGCTGCGACTATGAATTCGGCAACGAGGACGGCTTCTGCCAGCCGATGACGCTCTGCTTCAAGCTGTCGCATGTCGATCTGTCCCGCACGCCGGCGCGGTCGGAGATCACGCGGCTGTACAATGAAGCCAAAGCGGCCGGCCGGATCGACTGTCCGCGCGAGGACGTGCTGTTTTTCAGTGATTTCGATTCCGACGTGGTTCATTTCAATACGACCCGGGTCATCAAGCACAATGCGACGAACGCCGAGGAACTTTCCGACGCGGAGATCATCGCGCGAAAACAGTTGCGGGAGTACCTTGCATTCCTGCGTTCATCGGTTCCGGGGTACGAGCATGCCGAGATCCATTCGGTTGCGGCGCAGATCGGTGTGCGCGAGTCGCGGCGGATTCTCGGGCTCGAGTACCTGACCGTCGAGGCGTTCGACCGGCAGGCCCGTTTCAAGGATGCGATCGCCCGGGTCAACTATCCGGTGGACATTCATAATCCGAGCGGCACGGGGACGGAGATGCGCATGCTCAAGCCGGACGAGTATTACGAGATTCCGTACGGCTGCATCGTGCCGCCGTCGGTGAAGAACCTGCTGATCGGCTGCCGGGCGATTTCGGTTGACCATGCGCTGCACAGCAGCATGCGGGTCATGCCGCCGGTCTGTTCGATCGGGCAGGCGGCCGGCATGGCTGCGTCGATGGCGGTCGAGCGCGGATGCGCCCCGGAAGAGCTCATCGGCGAAAAGGTGCGCGAAGCGCTGCGGGAGTTCGGTGCGAACATCTGAGGACATTCCGAAACAACCCGGCGACCGGAGCTCCTGTTCCGGGCGCCGGGCGTTTTTTTGTGGTAAAGTTGGATTTTTTTGAGAAGCGGACTTGCTTTCAGCCGGATTTTCAGTATAATTAATACGACTCGTCGCCGCAGAAACAACCGCAACCGACAGGAAATTTTTCGTATGTCTTCCGATGTGCTGGACTCCAAGTCCATGGTTCCGGATCACGGCGGCGTTGCCGCAGATGATAATGCTTTTTCATTTTTCTGGCGTTTTTTGAATAATCCGATGAAGATCGGTGCACTGCGACCCTCCTCGCAGAAGCTCTGCCGGGCGACGCTGGAGGCCGTTGACCTGAAGCGTCGGCGCAATATCGTGGAGCTGGGGCCCGGTTCAGGCGTCATCACCCGTCATATTCTTTCGGCATTGAAAAAAGAAGACCGTTTCTTCGCGGTGGAGATCGACGGGGCCTTTTATCGGCAGCTTCGGGTGCGTTTCCCGGAAACCGCCGTTTTCCATGACAGCGCGGAGAATATTCCATTCCTGCTTGAGCGGCAGAAGATGCGGAAGATGGACGCAGTCATTTCCGGTCTGCCGTGGACCCTCTTTCCCGATCGGCTCAGCCGGGATATTCTGCGGAAGGTCTCCGAAAACATGTCGGAGGACGGCGTATTCGTCACGCTGTGCTACTGGCACGCCCAGTATCTGCCGACCGGGCTCAGGCTGAAGCGCCTGCTGCAGGACTATTTCGGGCAGGTCGAGATGACGCCGACCGTCTGGAGCAATGTTCCGCCGATTTTTCTGTTCCGGTGCGGCAAGAGCACGGTCCGGTAAGCGCGATGGTTCAGCTTGCGGCGACCTTCGGATTGTTTTTCCTGCTGGCTCTCCTGACCGGACTTTGTTATTCCAGATTCGATTCCCTGGGAATGCTGGTTCTGCTTCAGGGCGCGGCCGGAATGGTGCTGCTGCTTTCCGGACTGCTTCTGGTCTTGAGGCGATGGCGTTACCGGGCGTGGGTTGTCATGCCGCCGTTCATCGTCTTTCTCCTGGTTTATATCGGTGAACTGAGCTGCGCCTTCGCGACCGGCAGGCCCGTCTGTCTCGAGGTGCTCTGCAACGTGACGCCGGAGAATCTCCGGATGGGCGTCAGGCTGTTTTCCGCGGGAATCATCGGAGGAATGCTGATCCTCCTGGCCGGAATCGCTCTTTATGCTTATCTGTACACGCGGAAGCTGAATGTGAAAATCGCTGGCCGGACGGCCGTTTTTTTTCTTGTCAGCGGTCTGGTCCTCACGTTGTTCTGTTCACCGCTGACCAAACTGGCCGGACTCTTCGGCGATATCTGGCTGCAATACCGGATTCAGATGCTCGATCCCGAAGCCTATGCCGGGCTGGGAATCAAGATCAACGCGACCTCCCGGCAGGACATCAAGGCGAAGCCCGGCAGAAACCTGGTGTTCATTTTTCTGGAAAGCCTGGAGAGAACCCATTGCGACGACAATGTCTTTCCGGGACTGACGCCGAACATCAACCGGCTGCGGAAAGAGGCAATCTGTTTCGACAACAATGATAATGCGCCGAATGCCGATTATTCGTTCGGCGGAATGTATGCGGCGCTGACGGGCTCCGTATTGATCAATCAGCATCTGTCGGCGGGGCTGAACGGTGGAGTCAACCCGCATATCGGCAGCCGGCTGTCGTCGTTCCCCTGGATTCTGCACAAAGCCGGATACCGCCAGGTTTTCATCCTGGGGCCGGAGGTGAAGTTCGCCGGAGTCAACGTGCTGCTGAACCGGGAGGGGTTTGACGAAGCGATTTCCTGCGGAGACAATTCGTTCGAGGCGGCAGGAGACAGCTGGGGGTGTTCCGACCGGGAGCTGTTTGAATATGCGCTGCCCCGGTACCGGGAGCTGGTCGCCTCCGGGCAGCCGTTCCACCTCATGCTTTATACGATCGATACCCATGTCCCGGACGGCTTCCTGAAGCCGTCCGCCCTCCGCTATCCGGCGGAGCCGGGCGGTCCGCAGCTGCTGCATGCGATTTACAATACCGATCACGAAGTCGGCAGATTCATTGAACGGCTGAAAGACGAACCCGGCTGGGAGAATACCTGTGTCGTTTTCACGTCCGACCACCTTGCCACGGCGAACAGCCTGTCCGCCCGCCTCGATGCGTGCGGGGAACGGCGGCATCTCTGTTTCGCCCTCAATGCGGGGGAACCGAAGATTATTTCGGAGCGCGGAATGACATTCGATCTTGCCCCGACCGTGCTTGCGCTGCTCGGCGTCGAACACAATTTCACTTTCCCGCTCGGGGAAAATCTTCTGGAACCGGCCAATCCGGAACGGTTGAAACGGGAGAGGGCTCACGCCGAAGCCATCCGTTCCTATACGCTGCTGAACAGCGATCTGGTGCTTGACCGGCGGCCGGAGATATCGGTGAGGACCAGTCCCGTCCATATGCTGAATATCGGCGGCGTTTCGTTTCCGCTCTACCTCCGGCAGCCGGCCGTGCAGGGGCTTCCCGACAAGGAGCACTGTCTGGTCCTGCGGCTCTCTCCATTCCGCCGGATTGCGGAGGCGACCTGGTGCAGCGACGCCGGCTGGATCGAAGAGATAAGCCGCGGGACGAAGGATTCGGATCAATATATCGTATTCGGCCAATCCGCCGGACCGGCCGGCCGGCTGCCGGGAGCTGCCGGAAAAAAGACCTGGATTCTCGGTTTCGGCAAACAGGGGAAATGGATCTGTTCCACCGGGGATGAGGTCGAAGCGCTGAAAGTGACCGGCGACTTGACCTTGAACCGGGAGTAAAGGCATAAAAAAAGCGGACGGGGGAACCATCCGCTTTTTTCCGATCGGAATTACCGGATCGCGCTGAGCTGAACGCCGTTCAGCGAGACCTGGTAGCCGAGCTGTTCGGAGAGCGCGGCTTCGATCGACGCGCGGTCCATATGCTCGACGTGGAGCGCAACCATCTTCGACTGGTCAAGCTCCGTGTTCGCGGAACGTTTCCTGGCTTCGGATTTCGAGAAATAGATCGTGTTGTTGTTGAAGTCGAGCACGAGGGCGACCACGCCCGGGACGATGCCGAAGAACAGGCCGCAGCAGTCGAGGATCAGCACGGTCGGATCGATCTCCATCGACGGAGTTTCGGTTTTGCGCTCGGACCAGAACAGCGTGCCGCAGCCCGAAAAAACGAATGCGACGACACCGGCAAGGCCGACGGTGAGAGATTTTTTCAACATTTTCTTCTCCTGGTTATAGTTTGTTCGAGCGGCAACCGTGCTGCTCATGGGTTGAAGAATATGATAATATATTCCCTGCCGGTCGATTGTCAAGTCCGTCTCCGGCGCGGGAACGCGGGAAAATACCGCCTCCGGCTTTGACAAAGCGGCGCGGGGATGATATCTTTCCCGGTGGAATTTCAGGAAAGGAGGCCCGGATCATGAACAAACGGGAAGTCGTGAAGGCGGCCATGCGGCACGAGGAGGTTCCGTATGTGCCGTGGCAGATCGGCCTTACGCTGGAGGCGCGGGAGCTGCTGGCCCGGCATTACGGAACCGAAGACGTCGACGCGGCGCTCGACAACCATTTTCTGATGCTCGGGAACGGCTACGGCTACTTCGAGCCGGCCGGCGGCGAGTGTGTGCGGGACTATTTCGGCGTCCTCTGGGACCGCAGCGAGGACAAGGATATCGGCGTGGTCCGGGGGCAGCTCCTGCCGGAGCCGGATCTGAGGAACTACACGTTCCCGGACCCGCTGGATGCACGTTTTTTCGCCGACATCGAATCGGGCATCCGGGAGCAGGGCGACCGGTTCCGCGTGTTCAATCTCGGTTTTTCGCTCTTTGAGCGGGCGTGGACGCTGCGCGGCATGGAGGAGCTGCTGATGGATTTTTATCTGAATCCGCAGTTCGTCCGCGACCTGCTGCGGGCCATCGCCGATTACAATATCGCCCAGATGCGCGAAGCGGTCAGGTACGACATCGACTGCATCCACTTCGGGGACGACTGGGGACAGTAGCGCGGACTGATCATGGGATATCCGCTCTGGAAGGAATTTCTGTATCCCGAGCTGAAACGCATGTATGCGGTCGGCGTCGAAACCGGCAAATTCGTCAGCATCCACTCCTGCGGGGATGTGGACGAACTGTTCCCGGATCTGATCAACATCGGGCTGAACTGCTTCAACCCGTTCCAGCCGGAGGTCATGGATGTCCATGCGTTGTTGAATGAGTACCGCGGCCGGCTCTGTTTTTACGGCGGCATTTCGACGCAGCGCACCCTGCCCTACGGCACGCCGGACGACGTCCGGCGCGAGTGCCGGTCGCTGCTGGAGGCCGGGAGGCATGGGGGGCTCATCCTGTCGCCGGCCCACAGTGTGGAGGGCGACGTTCCGCTGGAGAACCTTGCGGCGCTGATCGACACGGTGCAGAATCAGAGCCGTTCCTGAAACATGGAGGGGGAACGTCCTGCCGTTCCCCCCTGCCGTTTTTCACTTCGCTCCGGAATCCGGGGATGTGGCTCGGCGGAAATTCCGTTCGCGGTGAAAGGTGATCCGATTGGAGTCGTGATAGTTGCGTGCTCCGCGGTAGGACATGCGAACCAGATAGATCAGGTCGTCGCCGTCGAACTCCCAGTCGGCGTATTGGAACCCTGTGTACCGGACGGATTCTTCCGGCGGCAGCCCGGTATCGTCCGTCAGCAGGTTTTTCAGGATTTTCCAGTTCCGCAGATCGCCGGAGCAGCAGAGCGACAGAATATTCCGTTGCCACGGACACTCCGGCATGGTGACCGGGTTGCTGAGTGTGAAATAGAGACCGGTTGCCGGATCGCGGCGGACGGTGAATTTGGAGGCTCCGCCCGGGAAATCGATGATTCCCGTTTCAGGGCGGAAACTCAGGTCGGAACCGTCCGGGGCGATCTCAAGAAGCGCTGCCTTGTTGGGCGTGTTCAGGTGGACGCGCATCAGATCTGCGAGCGAACCGTCCGGCGCAGTGACGAGGTTGCCTTCAAGCCAGCCTGAATGCTGTCCGGCCAGGCCGGGATGGATGGTGTTGAGCTGCTCCGCATCGAAAGCGAGCGGCCGGCTGAGGGTCCAGTTGTCCGCATTCAGCAGATCGGCGTCGTCCGGCGCACTGAGAATCGTCTCCCGGAAGGATGCGGCGTCCCAGCCGAAGCGCCCGTCCGGCTCGCTGAAGAGTTCACATGCCCGGAATACCCGGCCGCGGTGGACGGCAACCGGGGTGGCTCCCCCGAAATGGTAGTTCGGTCCGGTTCGCCCGGGGCCGCCGCGAAAGAGCAGCCCGGTTCGTTCATCCTGCGGATCACTCCAGCTGAATCCGCCGTCCCGGCTGCGCCGGATCACAATGCTGCCGTATTCCCGATCAGTTCCGAGATGGTAGATGCAGTCGTCATGCAGGAAGAGGGAACCCCAGAGGGCGCCGCTCAAGTGATTGACGTTCCGCCAACTTGCGCCGCCGTCCTCCGAGCGGTAAATTTCCGAGATCCGTGGCGCCAGGTTGCTGACCGGATCAGCTTCGAAATAGTCGTGGGAGGCCAGCAGGGCGCCGTCCGGCAGCCGGAGCAGCGACGGACTGCCGACATAGATACCGGACTTCTCCGGCTGGTATCTGAGCTCGGTGTATTTCATGGCGGCGTTCATTCGATCAGCGTTGAGGAAAGGGCGTCGTATTTCGATTCGAATTCCGCCCGGTTGAGGCTGGCGGCGTGCCCGTCGATGAAAAGCGTGTTCCCACGTCGATTGTGGACCAGATAGACATAGGCGCCGCCGCTGAGCTTCTCATAGATTTTCACGATGTAGTACTGACTGCTTCGGGAACCGTTCTGGGAATCTGCCAGAAGCGGAGTCGTTGAGGCGGAGCGGACCTGTTTCAGATTCCAGAAACCTTCGACGGAACTCCAGGGATTCCAGGGCGCGATTCTCCAGCCGTCCACGACCTCTTTGCTGCCATACTCCTTCATGCCGCTGCTCATGCCGTAAGTGCAGGTATAACTGTAAAATGCGCCGTACTGACTTTCCGTGGGGCCGATGTTCATAATGGCCGGGCAGGCGAGCACACTTTGTTTTCCTCTGATCGGCTCCGGCAGATTGCCGGAATCCGCCAGAATCTGGCCCCAGAGTTTCTTCGAATCGTTGCTTTGCGGGGCGTAGCCGCCGCAACTGTCGGCGTAGAGTTGAATCGCAGTGCCGAGCTGTTTCAGGTTTCCGGTACAGCTTGCGGTTCTGGCCCGCATTCTCGCCTGATTCAGCGCCGGGAGCAGCATCGAGGCCAGAATTGCGATGATCGCTATAACGACGAGGAGTTCAATCAGGGTGAACCGGATGGGGTGCGGATCATGTTGCATGATATTTCCTTTGCTGCGGCGTTTTACTCTGCCGCCTGATTCTTTTTCTGATAGTGGCGGACATAGTCGATCTCGTAACGCAGCGGCAGAATCTGCGGGTCCACCGTTCCGCCCCAGCCGCCGAGCGCAAAATTCAGTCTCAGCTCGAAAGGATGGCGAAACGGGTTTTCATCTCCGCTGTCGGCTTCGGCAATTGTGAATTTCGATGTCATCCGGTCGTCATAATAGAAGCGCAGCTCGGTTTCGTCCCACTCCAGCGCATAAATATGGAAGTCCTCCGAAGGGGCTCCGGCGGAGATGCGCCTGGCGGCGTGCTTATGTTTTCCGTCGGAACCTTTGTAATGAACATCGTTGATGATGTTCGAAGGATCTTTGCCGAGATATTCCAGAATATCGATTTCGCCGCATTCCGGCCACCATTTTCCGGCATATCCGCTCTTGCCGAGCAGCCAGAAGGCCGGCCAGGTTCCTTTCCCCGCCGGGATTTTCGCCCGGATTTCAAGCCGTCCGTAAAGAAAGTCGCGCTTTGCGACCACGCAGGCGGAGGTGTATTCGGCAAATTCCGCCTCCTTCCAGTTGCTGCTGCCCGGAACGAAGTTCGGATTCTTCACCCGTTCCCTGCGTGCTTCAAGGATCAGTTTTCCGTCTTCGATCCGGCAGTTCTCCGGCTTGTCCGTATAGAACTGCGACTCCTGGTTCCGACGCAGTCCCCTGTCGTATGTCCATTCCTCCGGATCCGGCTGTCCGGGAGTATTGAACTCATCGGCCCAGACGAGGTCCCAGCCGTCCCGTTCCCGGATTTCCACGGCTTCCGTTGCGGCGGTTCCGAAAACGCCGAGTCCCAGTATCGCGGCAAACAGGATTGATTGATTGCAGATCATGTTTTGTTTCCCTTTCGTTTATTTGTTTTGCGGCAGCAGTTCGAGCTGAAAGTCCAGCTTCCAGTCGCGCAGCTTCTGCGGCATGCCAACCGGACTGAGCCGCACGGAAAATGTGTTTTGGGAGAATTTGCGGTTGTCCTGGATGGCTGCATCGAATTTTCCGACCAGTCTGATCGCTTGTCCTCCGGCCGGGGTGATGACGACTTCTGTCGCCCCTCCCTTCCGGAACAGCCCGATACCGCGCGTTTGCTCCGGCAGGACGACCTTTGTTCCGTCGACGGTGATTCCGGTTCCTGCGGTTCCGGCCGGGATATCGAAAGAAACGGCGAGAGCGCGGCAGATGACATCTTGCGGTGCCGTGATTCGCCAGGAACAGCTGACCTTCTCCGCTTCCGTCGGAAGAAGTTCTTCGACAAAGGTGAAATTTTCACTGGAATTGGCGGCGGGAAAGGAACCGGAAACAAAAATCCGATCCGGTCCGATTTTTGTCTTTTCATCCGGATTCAGCGAGCGCTGCATGCTGCCGGCCCATTGTTCTCCGATGTGGATGACATACATCCCGATATTTCCGAGCTGAACCGAACCGTCCGGTTCAGCTTTCAACACGGCCGGCAGCTGGGCGGCTGCCGCAGATATCGCGAAAGCGATGAAGGCGAGTGATACGAGAAAACGTTTCATCATGTTTTTCTTCCTTTCCGATTCATGGTTCCACATTCCGTCAATATGAGCGGGATACTGATTAAATTATGACAGAGAATTCCGGAACCGGCAAGGGATGTTTTCATGTTTTTTTGCAATTATGGTTTGAAATTTTCAGAAACATTCATATATTCTCCTGTAAATAACAGAGAGGCGTCCCACCCATGCCAATGACGATCAAAGCAATAGCCGAGGCTTCCGGCGTATCCGCCGCGACGGTTTCGCGCATTATCAACGGTACGGCACGCGTTGCGCCGGAGAAGCGTGAACGGGTTCTGGCGGTCATCGGTGAGCGGCGTGAACCGATCCGCAGGCGGGAAAAAACATCGCGTGGAGTCAATATCGGTGTTCTGCTGCTGCCGGAGGCGCATTTCGATTCGTTTTCGATGCTGGACAAACTTTGCGAGCTGGCAGATTCCCTGCCCGGGAAATCCATTTTATCGCTGCTTTCTCCCAATATTCTGCCGCAGGTTCTGGAGAGCAGCTTCCGTCGCGGGGAGCTTTCCGGAATGCTGATCGCAGGCCACCGAATCGAGTCGGAGGAGCTGCGCCGCGTGGTGGAACGGATTCCGCATGTCTGGCTGAACTCTTACTGGACGGCGGAGGCTGGAAAGAATATTTTAATGGGAAATGAGTTTGCCGGCAGGCTTGCCGCCCGTTATCTGAACAAATGCGGCTGCCGGAATCCGGCGGTGCTGCGGCTGCCGGCGCTCAATCCCGGCTGTGCGGCCCAATGTGACGGTTTTCTGTTTGAATATTTCACGCTGAAACAGGAGTGTCTCTGCATCGAGCTGCCATTTCCCGACCCCTCCGACCAGCTTGAAACTGTGGAGGAGGCGGTTCTGGAAAGTGTGATGGAGTCGAAGGTGCTGGAACAGGCTGACGGCTTCTTTTTTCCGGAGGAACGGCTGACGGCCCTCTACTACCGGCTGCATATGAAACGGGGAGTCCCGGTTCGTTATCCGGTGGTTTCCTGCAATCATACGCCGGAATACCTGCGCGGCTTTTATCCGCGTCCGGCCGGAATCGACCTTGGGCCGCGGCTGCTGGCCCGGCTGGCGCTGAATGAGCTGTTTTGCGCCATAACCGGCGAGGATATTCAGAAGAATAAAATTACGACGATCGTCACTCCGGTACTGGTTCCCGGGGAGCTGCGGAACACGAATCCGGCTTCCGGGCATGACGGCTCCGGCGTATTTCGGGAGTTCTCCACGAGAGACAACCGGTGAATGCAGGTCCGCACAGAATCAGAGCCGTTCCTGAAGGGTCAGGAGCGTCTCGTGGAGCATTGCGAAGATTCTGCTCTTCTCCCCGGCGGTGAGCCGGAAGGAGGGCAGGAAGAGTCCGAGCGCGCCGAGCATCATTCCGGTGCCGTCGAGCAGCGGGAAGGCGGCGGCGTAGATTCCGGCGGGAATTTCGTCCTCGGCATAGCCGGCCAGTTTCAGCTGCCGCAGCCGGGCTTCGAGGCCGTCGCGGCTGTCGATGCCGTCCCATTCCCGGCCGGGCAGGCCGTTCTGGCCGATGAAGAGGTCGAGTTCATTCTCCGATGTGAAGGCGAGCATGATCCGCGTCGTCACGAGCCGGTAGGCCATCGCATCCTGCTCCGCATTGCGGGTTTCGACCACAATCGGCGAACTGCCCTGCTGCCGGAGCAGGACCTTGCGCATGCCGTTGAACAAAGTCGTCACCACGAACGATTCTCCGAGGTCGGCGGCGAGCCGTTCGAGCACGGGCGGCATGACCTTCATGAGCCGGGCGGAGACCCGCGCGCCGCGGCTCATGCCGTGGCATTTCGGCCCCGGCACGTAGAGCCGGTCTCCGGCGCGGCCGATGTAACCGGCCTGCTCCATGGTTTTCAGGATATTCCGCGCCGTAGTCGGCCGGATCGCCAGCGCCGCGGCGATCTCGGAGAGCCCGACTCCCGGCCGGGTCATCGACTGCTCGAGCACGAAGTCCAGGGCTCCGAGCGCTTTCAGCACGGATTTTACGCTTCCGCTCTCTTCCTTTTTCTGCATGTACCATCCTTCCGTTGCAGCGATAACATAACGCCGGTCCGGTGCGAAAGCAAGGGCGGAACCGGAATTCGGTCCGGCGATGCGCCCGGCAGTCGTCAGCGCAGGGCGTTGTTGAGTTCGCGGTAGCCGGTCGGGGTCATGCCGACGCGCTTCCGGAAGAGGCGGTAGAAGAAGAACTCGTCGTGATAGCCCACTTCGCGGGCGATTTCGCGGGCGGTCATGCCGGTTCTCAGCAGCAGCATCCGGGCATGGTTGATGCGGGTCTGGATAAGGTATGATTTCGGCGACATGCCGACTGCCTGCCGGAAGCCGCGGGAAAAGCTGTCGCGGTCCGTTCCGGCCCGCGCCGCGAGCTCAGGGATTGCGATATCGTGCCGGAAATTCCGCTTGATGTAGTCGATGCTGTCGGCGAAGGCGCCGGAATGGAATTCGCCGTTCCAGTTCTCCGTCACCTTGAGCAGGAGCGGGGCGAGCAGCCGCCGCATCAGAAGATCCATCTCCTGTGCGGCCGCCGGTGTGACCGGAGCGGAGGCGAGCTCCAGAAGCCGCTCCATCTCCTCCGAGACGTCGGCCGGCGTTCCGGCCGGTTCGCGGCAGCCGGGCAGCTTGTCGAGCAGCTCGGATGAAAAGTGGAGCCAGTAGTGCGCCGGCGGCGGACCGTCGAGCTCGTAGGCGAACAGGTAGTTCGCCGGAATCAGGTAAAGGCCGCCGGGTTCCAGCGGGAAACTGCCGTCGAGCGTGCGGAGTTTGCCGCGCCCCTCCGCGATGTAGTAGCAGCGGAAGTACGGATCTTCCATAAACGGGCGCAGCGCCCAGTGATTCTGGTTCCGGGCGCGGCCGACCTCCCACAGCTGCAGGTCGAGCCGGCTGAACGGAGTCGGGTCGTTCACGGCGCGGCTGATGCACTCCTCCGGCGCTTCATCCGTTGTTTTTTTGAAAAAGTCCATGCGGTTTCCGAATTGCTCCATTCTCATCCGGCGGCGGATATCGTATAATAATATAGACTGAAGAATCGTATGATACAAGGAGTTTTTCCTCTATGGAACTGCCGTTGACCGCACTGCACCTCGATTATCATATTCCGGAATTGTCCATTCCAGCTTTCGGCCGGTTCGACATGGCGCACTATCTCGAACAGCTTCGCCGGTCCGATGCAGAGGCGGTCACGCTGTTTGCAAAAGACCATTTCGGCAATTCGTTCTATCCGACGCGGGCCGGGCATCGCCACCGCGACCTGCCCTGCGACCTGCTCGGCACGGCCGCCGCGGAACTCCGCAAGGCCGGGAAACGGGTGCTGGCCTACTACTCCCTCTGCTGGGAGAAGCGTGCGGCCGACCTGCACCCGGAATGGCGGCAGCTCGACGCGGAAAACCGTCCGTTCGGAGCGGAAGGCCCGTGGGGAACCGTCTGCGTGAATTCTCCGTATATGGAGGAACTGGTTCTGCCGCAGCTGCGTGAAATCGTCGAATGGTATCCGGTTCACGGGATTTTCATCGACATCGCCATGATGAACCCGCAGGGGTGTTTCTGCCCGCACTGCCGGGAGCGTTTCCGCGCGGAGACCGGAAGGGAGCTGACGCCGGGTCCCGGACAGCGCCGTTTCGCCGCGGAGTCGATGCGCCGCGCGCTGCGGAAAATCCGGGAGGCGGCGGGTTCCCTCGCTTTGTGCGCGAATGCCTCCTGGGGGATCGGCCAGCCGGTCGAGATCGCGGATATCGTCGATTTTCTCGTCGTCGAATCCCAGCCGGCCCATGTCAGTTCGGGCGGCTATCTGCTGCAGATGATGCAGGCCAAATACTGCCATGCGGACGGACGCCCGTTCCAGATCATCACGGTTCGTTTTCACGGCGGCGGCTGGGGGGAGCTCTCCTTGAAGAGCCGCGAGCAGCTCTGCTACGAGTTCTCTCTCATCGCCGCGCACGGCGGGAGGGTCTGCTGCGGCGACCAGGGGGACTACGACGGCAATCTCGATGCCGGAACTCACCGGACTTTGCGCGAAGCGTTCGACTTCGTCAGGGAGCGCGAACCGTTTCTCGGCGGCCGGGCGAGACGCCATATTGCAGTCTATTGCGGCGAGCAGGGGTCGTTTCCGTTTTCGGTCGACGAGCTGCCGCCGGAGCTGCCGGGCATGGCCGGGCTGTTGGCCGGATTGAATGAGCAGTTCGAATTCTGCAGCTCGGCGGCGCTGCTGCGCAATCTCGAACACTATGCCGCCGTGCTCGTTCCGGGCGGAACCGCGCTGCCGGAGGCGGTGCGCTCCGCGCTCGATGCCTATGTCGGAAACGGCGGCGTCCTGATTCGCGAGCCGTCCGGAGTCCCCGAAGGACACTGTTACTGGGAGGACGGCGGCGAGACGATTCTGCTCCGGACCGGATACCGCCCGCTGGAACTCCGGGACGGCGACCGGGTCATTACCGGGCTGCGCCCGCCGCTTGTTCCGTACGCGCCGCCCGGCGTGCCGTGGCGGAGCTCGTTCACGCCTCCGGCGCCGGAGGGAGTGCCGGGCGCGGTTGCCCGGCCGCGCGGCGCCGGGCTTCTGATCGAAACGGCCGTGCCGTTCTCGCGGAATTTCTGGCGGACCGGCGACACGCGGCTGCTCCGTGCCTTCCGCCGGCTGCTGGAGGAGGTCGGCATCACGCCGGCCGTGCGGATTTCCGCGCCGGGTTTCGATGTCAATATCGTCGATGACGGTGACGCGCGGGAGCGGATTCACTTCGTCCACTATTCGGCGGAGCGCAACACGATGGCCGGTTACCCGGTCATCCGGCCGCACACGCCGTTTACCTGCCGGGTGTCGCTGCGTTCGCGCCGCTGTCCGTTCCGGGCGACGCTGCAGCCGGCAGGGCGGAACATTCCGTTTTCGCGGGAGGGGGAAGAGCTGTGCTTCGAGCTCCCGGCAGATACGCCTTATGTGATCCTCGAACTCGAATACCAACCCGAAGGAGAATTATGATGAAACGAAACTTCACATTGATTGAGCTCCTGGTCGTTATCGCCATCATCGCCATTCTCGCGTCGATGCTGCTGCCGGCGTTGAACAAGGCGCGGGAGCGGGCCAAGACCACAAGCTGCCTCAGCAACCAGAAGCAGCTCGGCATGGCCAACGGGCTCTACGCGGTGGACTATCAGGATTACTGCGTGATTCCGGGCTACGTCTACGGGGAAAAAATCTACACGGCGCAGGAGGCCGGGGATGTGATCTGGGATATGATGCTGTCGCGCTATCTGAGCCATAAGGGGAAAAGCGCGGACTATCAGGTGTTCCGCTGCCCGCTCGACCCGAACAACCTCTATGCGGGCGCCTCGCCGCGTTCCTACCGGATCAACGGCTGGAGCAACGAACAGGGGGCGATGCGGGCGGAGGAGGTCGACAACTGCCGCACGTCGACCGGTCCGGCCGGCAAGAAGCTGTCGAGCATCCGCAACGCTTCGGAAGTCATGCTTTTCGCCTGTTACTCGACTCCGAAGAACGGCATCGTCGACAACGGCAGCCACTTCGCCCGCGGCACCCGCTATGTGACCATGACCTCCTATCTGCACTGGTGGGTGACCGACTGCAACGGCATGTACGGTTACATCCAGCATGGCGCGATGTCTTCGAACTACGCATTCACCGACGGCCATGCCGGACAGCTCAAGGCGGCCATCTACTGGGCGGCCGCGAACGTCTGGCACGCCGATAAGAGACACTGGAACGTCAAACTGTAAGGAAGAACGACGATGAAGCTTCTGCCGATGATCGCCGCGCTGCTCCTGGCCGGATCTGCCGCCGGGGCGGAGGAGTCCCCGACGCCGCGCCTCCGCGGCTTCACCATGCCGGATGCGCCGCAGCACCTGAAGGCGGCGAAGGAGGCGGGCGGCAATGCGGTCCGCCTCATGACCCGGCCGAAGGTGAAGTCCGCGCCGGACGGCGGCTATACGCTCGACATCTCTCACATCGAAACGTTTCTCGACGCGGCGAAGGAAGCCGGAGTCGCGGTCATCATCGATCTGCACGATGTGCCGAACCCGAACCGGAAGAATTACCGCTCGGACCGGGTCGGCTCGAAGGCCGATTTTTGGAAGGACGACGGCAATCTCGAATTCATGATCCGCTTCTGGACGCAGGTTGCGGAGCTCTGCAAAGATCGTCCTGAGACGATCTGGTTCGATCTCTGCAACGAACCGCTCAACTGGGAAGATATGCCGTCATATCCGAAAAAGTGGCCGCTCTGGGCGCAGACGCTGATCGACCGGATCCGGCGGATCGACACCGTGCATGAGATCGTGATCGAGCCGGGACCGGGCGGACTCTGCTGGGGCTTCCGGGAGTTTCCGAAGCTGAAAGGCGACAGGCTGATCTACTCGGTTCACAACTACCAGCCGCACGCCTATACACACCAGGGGATCAGCTCGCTTGAAAACACCGATCTGGCGAAAGCTTATCTGGAGACCAACCTGGGCTGGCCGGGCTCCTACGGCGACTCCGGCGGCGGCCTCTGGAACAAGGAACGGCTGAAGCGGGAGCTCGCCCCGGCCCGTGAATTCCAGCTGAAGCATAATGTGCGGATGTATGTCGGGGAGTTCGGCGTGGTCCGCTGGGCGCCGAATGCGGAGCGGTATCTGCGCGACAACCTCGAAATTTTCGAGGAGTACGGCTGGGACTGGACCTATCACGCCTTCCGGGAACACAACTGCTGGAGCTTCGAGCATAAGCCGGTTTTCGGCAAAACCGAACGCTCCGAAACGCCGACTGCGACTGCCCGGGTCATGAGGGAATTTCTGGACCGCAACGCCAGATAAGCAGAAAATCCGGGCGATTCGGACGAAAAGGCCCGGATTTTCCCGTTTTTTTTCAAAAGTCGATTTGCATTTTCCTTCGGGAGAGAGTATCTTTTATGACATGCGAGGGGCATTAGCTCAGTTGGCTAGAGCATCACACTGGCAGTGTGAGGGTCAGCGGTTCAAATCCGCTATGCTCCACCATTATCGAGGTGGCAATCGGGATTCCGGCGACGGAGTTCCGATTTTTTTTTCTTCTTCACACTCCTTCCCGGCGCAACTATGGCTTTCCGCCGGAAACAGCGTACGCCGGAACACGGCAGGCGGAGTCATGGTTCCTCCTGTATCCCGCAGAGAAACCCTGCTTTTTTGATAAAAATAGCTCTGCGCTATATTTTAATTGAAAATAAATCAATTTCCTATTGACAAATTCATATGTCTTTGCTATAATTAATGGAGAAGGCGGAAACACAGCTTATTTCTCCGAAAGGAAAACGATATGGGATACGGCAATAAAGTCACGGAAACCCGTGAATACATCCATGAGGAAATCGTGCTCGGCAACTACTCGCGCGGAACGGCGCTGCCGCCGGAGCGTGAGATGGCCGAACGGGCCGGCGTCAGCTATATGACGCTGCGCAAGGCAGTCGATCTGCTGGTGGCGGAAGGGTGCCTGGAACGGGTTGCCGGAGTCGGGACCTTCGTCTGCAGCACGATCTCCGAAAACAAACTGCCGCGGCAGCTCGGGGCCGTGATTCCGGCCTGGGGGGCTCCGGAAAACATGGATTTCATCATGCACCTGAGCGCGGCTGCCCGGCAGGAGAACTGGATTCCGAAGTTCGTGTTCGCCCGTTCGTGGCGTGACCGGACCATCGCCGACCTTTATCAGACCAGCGATGCGCTGGTCACCAAGGCGATCGAGGACCTGAACGATCTGCCGAACGATCTGGCCGAAAAGTTCCGCAGCCGCGAAAAGCCGGTCGTCATCAGCGGCGGCGATGCCGTGCCGTTCGGCTTCGACTCCGTTTCGCCGTGTTTTACCGAAGAGGCTGCGGAGCTCTGCGAACGGCTCCATCAGCTCGGCCACCGCCGGCTTCTGCAGGTCGAGCAGTTCGAGCGCCGCAACGGCGGCAAGCGTTTTCTGAGCTTGTCGGACAACGGCATCGGGGAGTGCTTCCGCCGCCGCTACCCGGATGTCGATTACGACGACACCACGCTGCTGGTGGAGGTCCCCTCCTTCGGCCAGCCGTTCGAGGCGATCCACGAAAAAATTCTCCGGCTCGGGGCGAAAACCGACTGCACGGCGATCGTCTGTCCGCTGCCGTTCTACTGGGGAGTCTACTCCGCGCTGACCGATCTCGGGCTGCGCGTTCCCGAAGATGTCTCGGTCGTCTGTGTCGGCGACCGGCTCGAAGCCAACTACTACCGGCCGCGGCCGGCCACGCTGACGCCGCCGCTTCACGATCTCGCCCGGAACGTTTTCGAACAGATCCGCTGGCGGCAGAAGAATCCGAGGCAGCCGGCCCGCAATCTCCTTTTCAACAGCTGTTTCCAACCCGGGCAGACCCTGGCGGCGGCCCGTAATCAATAGCAAAAGAAAGTATTTCCCGTCATGAATGTTTCCCCTTATCGCAAACGGCTCGATGCGCTGTTCGGCCGGCATCAGGTGCTCATTGCCGTTCATCGCGGCATCGCCTGCGGCGACATCATCGAAAACACGGCGGACGGGCTTCGGGCCGCCTGGGTCTGCGGCGGCGATATCGCCGAGACTGATGTGGTCCGCAGCACCGACGGCGTTTATTACTGTCTGCACGACGGCATGGAGCCGCGGCTGATCGGGGAGTGCGGCAATCTTGAAACGCTCAATTCGAGCGAAATCGACCGTCTTGAATACTTCAACATGTCGCGGACACCGGCCGGACCGGTCGAGCGGCTCGACGGCGTGCTCGCCGCGCTCCGGGGCGGCGGACTGCTGAACATCGACCGTTCGTGGCGTTACTGGAGCAGCGGGCTGCTTGAGCGGCTTGCCTCGCTGGAGATGTCCGACCAGCTGATTCTGAAATGCCCGGCCGCCGACGCCGATGCGCTCGACGCGCTCGAACGGTGCGGTCACCCGTTTCTCTTCATGCCGATCGTCGGGACGGCGGAGGAGTGGCGGGCGGTCCGGCGCCGCAGACTGAACTTCGTCGGGGCGGAACTGCTTTTCTCCGACGGGGCAAGCGAGCTTTTGACGCCGGAATTCCAGGCGGAGTTCCACGATGCCGGACTTTTCCTCTGGGCCAACGCGATCTGTCTCGGCCGGAAGCAGTACAACCTGAGTGCGTTCCGCGACGACCGCGGCGCGATCCTCGATTCCGCCGACGATCACTGGGGCTGGATGATCGAACACGGCTTCCGGGTGATCCAGACCGATTTCCCGGCGCTGCTGCACAGCTATCTCTCGAACCGTTATCCCGGCAGCCGCGCCGGATTATGTCCGGCCCGCGTTCAGGAGCCGCGCTGGCGGCGGCCGGAACGGGCGGCGTCTTTCTGTCCCGTCACGGCATAAACGCCGCGTTCAAAAGCGATTCCGGCTGCATCCGGACGGCTGGAAGGACTTTTGAAGCCGGTAGAAGATAATTCTCCTTCACAAAACGAGGTAACCTGAAAATGAGCAAACGCAAGAGTGTTTTTCCGCAATTTCCGTATCGCCGTTTCACACTGATCGAACTTCTGGTTGTTATCGCGATCATCGCGATCCTCGCCTCCATGCTGCTGCCCGCCCTGAATCAGGCGCGGGAGAAGGCGCGCGCGTCGAGCTGTCTCAACAGCATGAAGCAGATCGGGCTGGCCATGAATCTGTACGCCGATGACAACAAAGGCATGATGAGCGGCTGCAACAAGAACAGCTTCAACCTGGCCTGGGGAGACCAGTTGCTGAGCCATGCGGGGGACGCCGGGAAATATGTGCCGCGCGACACGGCCGTCTGCCCCTCCGACGCCAACGCCGGCCGTTACAGGGAGAGCCACTCCATGTATGACGGCATCAACGGCATTTTCGACTATCTCCGCTATCACCAGCAGGGCATTGAGGGGCAGGAGTGCAAAAACTACGCCGACACGAAGCTTTTCCTGACGACCACCACGTACAACCAGCCGTGGGCGATGATTCTCGGCAAGGCGAAGAATCCTTCCCGCTCGCCCATCTACGGCGACACCTACAACGGGGACGTCAACGTCATGTCGGGTTCCTGCCGTTTTCAGGGAAACAACCTGATCGTCAGCATGGGGTTCTCGCGGTCGCACTCCAACCGCGGCAATCTGCTCTTCTTCGACGGTCACGCCGAATCTCTCGACAAGGCCGGACTTGCCGCCATTTCGACTTTCCCGATCACCAAGTCGTACAACTCGGCGAAAATCTTCGAGACCAACTGATATGAAAAGACAGCTCCTGATTCTGGCGGCGGCCCTGTTTTCCGCTGTTTTGTTTCCGGCCGTTTCGGGCGGCGAGCTTCGGCTGTCGGGAGAACCGGCGCTCTGGAAGTTCACGAACGGCTCCGAGTTCCCCGGAGCGAAGGGGAAGTATGAGAGCCGGGACGGCTTGCTCTCCCTCTCCGGCGACTTCACCGGCGGCGGCCGTTATGTCGGCGTCGTCAGCCGCGGCAGGCTGCCGCCGTTCCGGGAGCTCGCTTTCCGGGTGAGGGGGGAGGCCGGCCGCATCACGCTCCGCTGCCTCGATGCCGAAGGCCAGACGCATCAATATGAGCTGCCGGCTGCCGCCGCCGGCGGTGAGTGGCGGGAGCTCTCGCTTCCGCTGGCCGATTCCGCCGTCCATTGGGGCGGCGCGAATGACGGCCGATTCCGCGGCCCGGCCGGGGAGATTGCGTTTCTGCTGCATGCCGGGCAGCTGCCCGGCCGGCGCGGAACGGTCGAAATCGGCGACATCACGCTGCGCGGGGCCGACACGGCGGAACTGAAGTTCCAGGCCCGCCCGGACCGTCTCGAGAACAGCTTTGTCGTGCCCGGCGGCACGGAGCCGGTCCGGCTCCGGCTCTTCAGCAGCCGCCCCGATTTCACGCCGGAGGAGCTTGTCTACACTTATACGGATTACACCGGGAAAACCGTTGCCTCCGGACAGGCGAAGTATCTTTCCGGCAACGGCGGCATGCTCGAAGTCCCGCCGCCGCGGGAGGTCGGCTACTACGATCTGCTCTTCCCCGCGCTCGGCATCCATTCCGCCGTCGTCGCGGACCGCCCGGTTTCCGGGCCCGCCGACGAATTTTTCGCCGTGGATGTGGCGGCCAGCCGCGGCGTGACGCCGCTCTCCGAGCTTGAAGAGATATTCCGGCTTCTGCGCAGGAACAACATCCTCTGGATTCGCGACCGGCTGACCCACGGCGTGCTTGAGCCGGAAGCCGGGCGCTTCGATTTCGAAGCCGCTTCCGGCCGTTACCGGCAGCTGCGCGAGGCGGCCGCTCGCGAGGGACTGAAGCTGCTCGATGTCATCCACGATACGCCGAACTGGAACAAATATCCGGTCAAGCTCAGGGAGGACCGGGTCGGCGACAAAATCGCCGGGCGTTACTACATGCACGGGAACAACCTTTATCCGCCGGACCTGATTGCGGCCGCAGCCGGGTTCGACGCCGTCACCCGCCGTTTTCAACCTGCGGAGAAGGCGGTCGAGGTCTGGAACGAGCCGAGTTCTCCCACCTTCGACAACTCGTTCCCGGTCGAATTCGTCAGCGCGTTGACCAAGGCGGTTTCCGTGCGGTTCAGTCTGACTGGAAATCCGACGGCGGTGACCGGCATCGTCTACTCCGGACCGCCGGTCCAGAATTACGGGCTCTACATCGCAAACGGCCTGCTCGACTATGTCGATGCGGTGAGCTACCACGATTACCAGCCGGCCGACACGCTGGAGGACGGCGTCTTCCGCCTCCGGGAGATCGAGCGCGAGAGCGGGACCGCCCGCTGCGGCATCCCGTACTGGATCACCGAGGCCGGTATGCCGTGGGCGAACCGCGAACTCCGGGCGGCTCCGGCCGACGACCGGCGCAGCGCATCGGAGATCGCAGGGAAGGCGATCGAATTCCGCGCGCTCGGTATTCAGCGCTATTTCGCCTTCATCATCAAATATTACAGCGAACTGCATAAGAATTTCGGCATGCTGGACGCGAACGGCGCGCCGATGCGTTCGATGGCGGCCTACACCCATCTGGTCAGGGTGCTCTCCCATAAAGAGTATCTGGGCGACTTCCGGCTGCCGGGGGCCGTCCGCAGCCGGGTGTTCGGCGATGAAAACGGGAAGGTGGCCTGCCTTTATGTGCCGCTCCGCCCGGCTGCTCCGGAAAAAGAGCTGGTGCTGCCGGAAGGAGTTGAGCTGCTCCGGGCCGAAGGGGCCGACGGGCGGCCGCTCGCCGTCGAAAACGGCCGGATTCCGGTCGGCGGCGACGGTGTGGTCTACCTCTATTTCGCCGACCTGCCGGAACGGCTGCTCGACCGGAATACCCGGGCGATGCCGCTTTACCGGGCGGCCCGCGACTACCGCCCGGCTCCCCGCTGCCGCAAACCGGTGGTGATCCAGCCGGATTACGATCTCGGGGAAACCTTTTACAGCGGAACCGGCATCCGGTTCGGTGCGGACGGGACGTTCCGCTGCCGGGTCCGGTACAACAACCTCTCCGGCCGGCCGGTCACCGTCGAGCCCGGCATCGAGCTGCCCCGCGGCATCGTCGCTCCGGATTTCCCCGCCGCCGCCTTCGAACTCGGACCGAACGGCAGCCGCATGCTGGAATTTACCCTGAGGGCGACGGACGATCTCGGCGTGGCCCGCCATTCGCTGGTCAGGCTCGGGGACCGCCGGGGCAATACGACGCCGCTCGCCGTCGCGCTGCACCGCCAGCCGTCGCCCGAACATGTCCGGGAAGGGCGGCTGAGCGGACTGCCGGAGATGGAGAACCCGGCAGCCTGGCGCAAAAACTCCGCCGGCGAGCTGACGATCCGGCGGGATGAGACGGATCGTTCGATCGAGTTCCGCACCCGTTTCCCGGTCGGCGTGGACCGCTGGAGCTATCCGGAATTCGTGCTTCCGCCGGGTGTGCTCAAGGATGCGATCGCCGTCGGCTTCGAGGTGAAGGTCACCCCGGCCGATCAGATCCGGCAGATGGTGCTGATGGCGGTCTGCTCCGACACGAAGGAGCACGGTCCCTACATCAGCATCGCCGTTCCGGCGCCGACCGGGGAGTGGGAGTACCGCAGCGTGTTCCTGCCGTCGTATCCGCGCCCGGAGTCGATCCGCATGTTCCGGCTCGGCGTCAATGCGTTCACGCAGGAGGTCAGCGTGAAGATCCGCAACGTCCGGATCTTTCACTCGCGCTGACACCCCGGAATCCCGGAAAAATTTCGGGAAAGATCGTTCCGGCGATTGACACCGGCCCTTTTTCGTGGTATGGTTATCTGTGAAACCGTATAATACGGAATAATAACCAGGGCAGGTTTACGGAAGGGTCTTGCGATGCAGGCGATCATCAAACGGAACGATCCGCTTTACCGGCAGATCGTTTCCTATTTCGAAGAGGAGATTCTGCAGGGCAGGCTGAAACCGGGCGACCGGATTCCGGCGACGACCCGGCTGTCGGAGATTTTCAATGTGAATCCCGATACGGTGCAGCAGAGCCTGAAGCTGCTGGCGGAACGCGGTTTCGTCTCCCGGGCGCCGGGCCGGGGGACGTTCGTCCGCAAGGGGATCAACTCCAGAACGTTCGGCATCATCTTCAAACGGACGGTGCTCACCGATGAGGACGTCAGCTTCTACTCCGGATTCCTGAATGACTTCATTCTGCTCGCGGAGCAGGAGCAGTGGAACTGCCGCCTTTTCATGGTGACCGAGAATCTCTCCCCCGAAGACGCCTCCGGCGAGAAGGGACTGCTCGACCTGAAGAAAGCGATCGCCGACGGGGAAGTCCGCGCGGTGGTCGAATTCTGCACCAACCCCACGGTGCGGGACTATCTGCGGACGGAGTGCCCGGTTCCGGTCTCGCTCTGCGACGTCTCCATGGACAATATTGCCTTTATCCACAAGGGGGTGAATTATCTGGAGGAGCGGGGATATCGAGATATCGCGGTCTTCGCCTACCATCTCGACCGCCCGAACAATTTCGATGAAGGGATCAGCACCTGTCATTCGAAGCTGCCGCTCCGGCGCTTCGACGCCGTCGACGCCAACCACAACGAAGGCTACCGGCTGATGCGGGAGCTCTGCGGGAGCCGTTCCGGGCTGCCGGACGCGCTGCTGATCGCCAACGACCGGCTTTTCATCGGAGCCTGGTATTTTCTGCTGGAGAAGGGAATCCGGGTTCCGGAAGAGCTTGCCGTGCTGACCCACGCGAACCGGGGGCGGCTCCCGATGTCCCATATTCCGCTGACCCGGCTGGAAGTGGACCCGCTTGCGCTCACCCGCGAGGTGTTCCGCGAAATCGCCGGCAAGATCACCGGCGACGCCTACACGGCCCGGCCGGTGACGCCGGAGCTGATCGTCGGCAGAAGCTGCGGAGAGGCGGAATGAACGCGGGAAATCTGTTTTTACTGATCATCGGCATCATGTTTTCCGCCGGGTGCGTCAGCCCCGGCGCCAGACCGGAGGAACATTCGAACATGCGGAAATTTTTTCAGAAGCTCAAATGCGGCGAAGAGGCGACCGTCGCTTATTTCGGCGGCTCGATCACCTGGGGAGCCACGGCGACCGACCCGTTGAAAACCTCCTGGCGGGCGCTGCTTGCGAAGCGGTTGCAGCGGGAGTTTCCGGCGGCCCGCCTCGTTCCCGTCGACGCGGCGATCGGCGGCAAAGGGTCCGATCTCGGCGTATTCCGCATGGACCGCGACGTGCTCCCTTTTCGGCCGGACCTGACTTTCGTGGAGTTTGCGGTCAACGATGCGCAGAATCCGGAACGGCTGGAGTGCATGGAGGGGATTCTGCGGAAGCTTCACACCGGCCGGCCGGATATGGCGATCGTGCTGGTCATCACCGGTTACGGCGCGGAGTCGTTCGAGAGTCCGCGTGAGGAGGATTACCGGAGCCTCGCCGCGTATTACGGAATTCCGGCAATCAGCGTCGTTCCCGAAGTGCGTCGCCGGATCGCGGCGGGAGAGTTCTCCTGCCGCGACATCCTGACCGACGGCACTCATCCGAACGACCGCGGCTATGCCCTTTACTGCGACATCATTTTCGAGCAGCTGATGAATTGCGGCGACTCCGGGCCGTGGCCGGAAAAGCCGCTGACCGCCAACCGGTTCGAGTCGGCCCGGATGATCGAACTCGCTTCGCTGCTGCCCCCCGCCGCATCCGCGGCGGCATGGAGGCGGGAGCTGCCGTCGGTGACCGGCGTCTGGTTCGATCACCAGCCGTCGCGCTGGCTTCCGAGCGTCATCGTTCCGGAGCGGGAAACGGCCTCCCTCTCTCTGGAAACCGCGTGTTCCGGCGCCGGCGTCTATTACGAGACGGTTCCGGGCGGAGACCGGTTCGAGCTTCTGGCCGACGGGGTGAGCATATTTGCCGCCGACACGAAATTCCCCTGGCCGTATCCGGGGCTCGGGAACCGTTTTCAGCTGCTGCCCGTTGCGGGAAAGCATACGATTACAGTGAAAGCGCACGGCCCGAACCTGCGGCTGGGCTGTCTGCTGCTGACCGGACCGTAAACCGGCTTGAATGACAGAGAATGGTGGGAAAAATGAAAAAGACGATTGAGGTCGCTGCCGCCGTGATCCGGCGGGACGGCAGGGTGCTGCTTTCGACGCGTCCGGAGGACAAGCCGCCGGCCGGCCGCGAATTCCCGGGCGGCAAGCTCGAGCCCGGCGAGACGCTGAAGCAGGCCGCCGAGCGGGAGCTGCGGGAGGAGCTCGGCGTCGGCGTCGTGGCGCTCGACGAGCTGTTCCGGATCACGCATGAGACGGAACACGCCGTGATCCGTCTCCGGTTCATCCGCACGGTTCTGCCGGAGGGGGAGGCGGTGACGCCGCTGGAGGGACAGAGTTTCGGCTGGTTCGATTTGAAGGAGCCGATGCCTCCGGATCTGCTTGCGCCGGACCGTCCGGTCTGGGAGTTTCTCGCTGAATGACGGGGTTTCCGCATTTTTTTCGGTCTGCGGTACAATTTTTACGTGCGGCATTGCGTTATATGGATAAGACAAGGGCCAATACAGCATGAAAGAGAGAGAGTTCGATGCCGGCGACGGCGAATTGATCGCCGCATTCGTCCGAGGCGACGAGAAGGCGTTCGAGCAGCTCTACGGCAGGTACAAGCGGCAGCTGTACGGTTTTTTGAACAATCTGATCACGGACAATCCGGCGGAAGTCGATGAAGTGTTTGAAGAGACCTGGCTGCGGGTGCTCGACAAGCTGCCGGGCTACCGCGACGAAGGCAGGTTCAGCGCCTGGCTGTTCCGCATCGGCCGGAATATCTTTATCGACCGGCTGCGGAAAAACCGGAATGCGTTTGCCGCGCTGAACCTCGACGCCGAGGAGGCGCCGGCGCTGCCGGGCCCGGCTTCGCTGGAGCCGGACCAGGAACTTGAGCTCGGTGAAGTCGGCAGCGTAATCGCCGAAGCCGTCGGGAAACTGCCGGTCGAACAGCGCGAGGTGTTCCTGCTGCGGCAGCAGGAGCTCGCATTCAAGGAGATCGCGGAGATACAGGGCTGCTCGATCAACACCGTTCTCGGACGGATGCAGTACGCGATGAAAAGTTTAAGACGGTTGATCCTGGAAATCGACCGGGGAGGGATAGTGACATGAAAAATCGGTTTGAAACACTGAGGGCGCGCGAAGTGCCCGAGGCGCTGGACCGCAGAATCATGGCGGCCGCGGCGCAAAGGGCCGGGGCCATCCGGTTCCGGCGTACGCTGGTCCGCTGCTTCCTGAGTACCGGCGCCGCGGCTGCGGCGCTTCTGGTCGCCGGAACGGTTTTCCTGCTGCCCGAAGCGAACCGCGAAACTCCGGCCGTGCCGACCAAGTCGGTGAAGAGCGAGCTGATGGCCTTGAACGACTGGTCGGCTCTCGAACAGGAGTCGTACAACTTGAGCTTTGAACTTTATTCGGGGCGGCAGTCGGTGGCGGAGCTTGCGAATGTCAGGATTCAGGAGGGATATTGAGATGAGCATGAAATATCTGTTGGCCGGTCTGGCCGCCTTCGCTTTCTGTGCCGGGCTTTATGCCGGTCCGCCGGCGGGAGGTCCGCCGCCGCCTCCGCCGGACGGGGTTGACGGGCCTCCGCCCCCGCCTTCGCGGGAGCAGCGCGGCTTCGGGCCCGCGGTCTGGCGCGCCTTCTCCCGGCTGACCGAGGAGCAGCGGCAGGAGCTGCTGAAGCTTCAGGTCTCCGACGCGGAACAGTTCCGCACGAAAATGCGGGAGCTCGGCGAAGCGCTGCGGAAAGAGGAGAAGGCGGGTTTTGAAGCGCTGCTGAAGCTGGCCGAGAAGTGCCGCGCCGCCACCGATGAAAAGGAGAAGGCCGCGCTGAAACAGGAGATCGTCGGCCGCATCCGCACGCACTATATGGAGCGCCTTGAAGACAACAAGCGGCAGCTCGAAGAGATGAAACGCCGCACGGCGCGTCTCGAGGAGGAGCTTCGCAAGCGCGAGGCCAACGCCGAAGAGGTGATCAAGGCGCGGGCCGAAGGACTGATCAGAGGCGAGCGGCCGGAGCCGGGCAAGCGCCCGCCGAAAGCAGGAAAGTAGCATTCGCCGCCCTTTCCCCGGAAGCTCCCGCCGTCCTTTGATATGCCGCGGGATCCGGAGGATGACGAAGTCCCCCCCTTCCGAATCCTCCGTCGTGTTTCACTTGCCCGTATGCCGGAACAGATGTTCCTTGTGCAGTCTGCGGATGTCCGCCCGGGTCTGTTCGCTGAGATTGTAGTGCTGTTCCCGTTCGTCATACCGGAAATGGCCGAGTTCCTTGAAGTGGTACGATTCCCATCTGCCGACCGAAGGACAGTCGAATTGTGTCGGAACCGGGATTCCCAACTGCATTTTTTCTTTCAGGCGGTCAAAATGCCGTTCATACACTCCGCGCGGCAGCACGTTCTGTTCCATGCAGACTTTTGCCGCCATGGCGGCGACTTCGCCGAGACATCCGAGTGTCCGCATGACGCGGGCTGACGAGAACGCCACGTGCGAGAGGCTGATCAGGCGTCCGCCGAGAAACAGGTTCTTCACGTCGCGTGCATAAAGACAACGATACGGAACTCCGCAACAGGATGGTATGCCGCGGTGATAGGCGCAGGAACGGAACGGTTCGCGGAACCGTTCCCGGTTCTCCGGTTCGGGGTAGTGCAGGTCGATCGACCATGAAATCGACGCCGTTCCGTCGGGGTGGCGGATTTCTTGTTCGATATCGTTCTGCGTCATGATATAGTCGCCGATGAAACGGCGGCTTTCCCGTTTGCCGCCGCATTTTGAGATCCAGTCGATCCGGCGGTTCGCCCATTCCTCCTTCCGTTTCGAATGGTTCTTCAGGAAGGACCAGTTGGCGAACGTGGTCATCAGAGAATAGTCGCGGATGTATTCGATCTCTTCGACCTGGTTGCGGTATTGCCCGGTTTCGGTTTCCCAGTCGCCGCCGGTCAGATAGTAACAGTTCTCCTCGCTGAATTCGATTCCCCAGTCGATATCGGGAAAGGAGACGGGCCGCTCCTCAAGCGCACTGGTCCAGAGCACGGATAGTCCCATGACTTCATTCGATGATTCGTCCGGCGCGAGCGACTCGCCGAATACGTTCCGTCCCTCGGTCCCATACAGGTACTTCGCTCCGGCCGCGGCGGCCAGAAAGCCGTCGCCCGTGCAGTCGGAGAAGAGCCGGCCCCGGTAACGGGTTTCGCGCCCGGAGACGGTGCTGCGCGTAACGACTGCCGTGATGAGCGCCGGATCGGCGGGATCGGTTTCCACGGAGACGACCCGTTCATTCAGCCGGAGCTCCGCTTCCCCGGCGCAATCATTCCGGAAGGCGTTGATTTTGCGCGTATCCTCATACCACTCTGCCGGCCTTGCGCCGGGCATGAGGTAGACCGGCGCGATTTCCCGGACCGTGTTGCCGATATTCGGGTAGGCGCCGATGTGCGTGCAGCCGCCGAGCGGAACGCGGACCTCCGAGCTGTTGCAGCCGCCGAGCACGGATTTATCCTGCAGCAGAAGGGATCTGAGTCCGAGCCGTGCCGCCGCGAGTGCGGTAACGGTTCCGGCGATGCCGCCGCCGGCGACGATCAGGTCGTATTCGCCGGGATCGTCGACGGCGGCGATCCCGTTTTTCTCCCGGCGGAACTGTTCCAGCGCGGTTCCGCCGTCCGGCGGGACATCATCGGGATCGGTGGAGAAATAGATCGCGTCGCAGCGCCCGTTGAATCCGGTGAGATCGTGCAGGGCAACGGAGTGCGTTCCGGCGGAAAGATGCAGGGACCCGGCTTTCTGCCACGCCCATTTTTCGCCGTTGGTGCCGAGGATTTCCGGCAGTTCGAAGCCGTCGATCCGAAGCGTGAAACGTCCGGCGGGAGTGCCGCGTTTCCAGACGGCGGTCCAGTCCCGTGTTCTCGCCCGGATGTGATAGACGGCGGATTCGGCGATTTCGATTTCCGTCACGGCGTCGGCGACAGGCGTGCCGATTCCGTGCGCCATCAGGTACGCGGAACCCATTTCATGCATCGCGGAGGGGTCGATCACCCAGCCGCCGGGGGCGCGAAACGATTCCGCTTCAAGAAACAGACTGCACATAAGACAAGTCTCCCGGTTGTTTATCAGATCAGCCGCTGCTGAATTTGCTCCGCTGCTTCTTTCACCATTTCTCCGCAGGATTTGAGGGCGGCTTCGTCGAGTCTCGATTCCGGGCCGCCGATCCAGATTGCGGCGACGGGGTATCCTTTCACATTGAGGATCGGCGCGCCCGCACAGCGCAGCTCCCGCAACTCCTCGCCGCGGTCGAAAGCGATTCCGGTCTGGCGGATTCTCCGCAATTCCGACTTCAACTTCGCGGCATTCCGGATGGTTTTATCCGTGAAGCCGGTGTAAGTGATCCGGCGGAGAAGCGCATCCCGCTCCCCGTCGGGCAGAAACGCGAGCATCGCTTTGGCGGGGGCGGCGGTGTGGAGCGGGTAGTGGTGGCCGATTCGCACCGAAACGCAGACCGCCCGGTTCGATTTCACCGATTCGATGACGACGCCCTCTCCGCCGTAGAGCACGCCGAGCATGGCGGTTTCGCCGGTCCGGTCGCGCAGGTCGCGCATCGGTCCGAGCGCATTTTCAAGGAGCGACGATTCGTCGATGCTCCGGTAGCCGAGCGTCAGCAGCTTGCGGCCGAGGCGGTAGCGGTCCTGTTCGCCGCGAACGACATAACCGAGCTCCGCCAGCGTTGCCAGCATGCGGTAAAGGCTTGCGGCCGGCAAACCGAGCGGAGCCATATCCGACATGGCGAGCCCGGCGGGATGTTCGGAAAGCAGTTCCAGAATCCGCATCCCGCGTTCGAGCGCCGGAACCATGTACGGTTTGGCTGACGGGTTTTCTCTCTTTTTCATATCAATCCGGTCTCCTTTTTTAAAATATCATATATGAAAATATATTTCAATAGTGAAAATATATTTTTTGATGAAATGATTTCCGGGGCGTGGAGGCGGATTTCTGTTTTTTCGTTCATATTTTTTATGCCGGGGTTGGGAAAATGCCGGCGGAATGCTATATTATTCCTGAATCCGGTGTTTCACGACATTCATGGAGGAGGTGGATTCATGGGAGTGTGTACAGGTTTCATCGTCAACCCGTTTCTGCTGGTTGCCATTGCGTTTCTGGCCGTCATCCTGATTTTGCTTTTCAGGCGCCGGATGGAGAAGGGGGAGACTCCGGCTCTCCCCATGTCCGCCGGTGAGACCGGGAAGAAAAGTCCTTCGGAGCCGCCCGCCGCGAAGCCGGCCGAGGTTCCGGCTGTCGTCGAAGAGGAGGTCGGCGGCGTTCCGGCCCTGCGGGAATATTCGTTTTCGAAGCTGAATTATCTGTCGGTCGCAGGCTGCTGGCAGGTGCATCTGCAGTGCCGCGCCGCCGCGAACCGCTGCCAGATCGGAATCGACCCCGCCTTCGCCCGGTTCGTGAAGGTCGAGAACAGCCGCGACGGCCTGCTGATCCGCTACACCGGCAAGAAACGGCCGGAGGAGCCGATGACCATCGAACTATCCTCGACCGGCGTTCCGGCGCAGGTCAAGGCGATCGGCCGCAACAGCATCTGGATCGATTCCGTCGAAGCGCCGAAGTTCGTCTGCAAAATCACCGACGGCGGCAAGCTTGAGGTGCCCGGCGCCAAGGTGGAAGAACTGGTCGTCAAACTGACCGGCAGCTGTCGCGCCGAGTGCGGCGGGGAGTTCGGCCTTGCTGAAATCGAGGTGTCCGGCGCCAGCAACGCGAAGCTGCGCGGTTCGATCCGCAAGCTCGAGGCGCGGCTCTCCGGTGCGTCGAAAGCCGAGGCGGTTCAGGTCGAAAAGGCCGAAATCGACGTTTCCGGCGCATCGAAGCTGAAGCTTGAGGTGACTGATAAGCTCGAAGGCGATCTGTCGGGCGGTTCATCCCTGAAATTCCGCGGCGAGGTCGATACTTCCGGCATCCGCATCTCCGGCAGTTCCCGGCTCAAAAGCTGGAACTGAATTTCCCGGCATCCGAAAAGAGGGGCATCCTTTTTTATCTGATAACTAAAATGATTTAACAAAACAATCGCAACTGAAATGGAGGTCGAAATGGACTGGCAACCGGTGATCGAACGATACGAGAATGAGCTGACGCGGAATGTGATTCCGTTCTGGGTGAAGAACTGCGTGGACCGCGAATACGGCGGCTACTTCACGATGCTGGACCGCGACGGTTCGGTCTACGATACGACCAAGTACATGTGGATGCAGTGGCGGATCGTCTATATGTTCGCGGAGCTCTATCGCAGGCGCTGCGGCGAGGGGCACCCGGAGTATCTCGAAATTGCGCGGCAGGGGTTTGACTTCCTGTTCGAGCACGGCCGCACCGGGGACGGCAGCTACTATTTTGCGCTGAATCGCGAGGGCGTCCCCGCCATGACGCCGTACAGCATCTTTTCGGATTGCTTTGCGGCGATGGGAGCCGCGGCGATGTTTGCCGCGACCGGTGAGGAGCGGTACCGGGACGAAGCCCGCTCCGCCATGCGGAGCTACATCCGGCGGCTGGATAACCCGAAGGGGCGCTGGAACAAGCTGCTGCCCGGAACTCCGGCGCGCCTTTCGCTCGGTTCCTTCATGATCCTCGCAAACCTCGGGTGCGTCATGAAGGAGTGCCTGGCGACCGGCGAGTTCGATGCCGAAACCGACCGGGCGGTCCGGACGGTCATGCGGATGTTCCACCACCCGGAGCTCAAGGTCCTGTTCGAGAACGTGAATCCGGACGGCAGCTTCGACCTCGACAGCTGCGAGGGGCGGTTCGTGAATCCGGGCCACGGCCTTGAATCGATGTGGTTCGTCCTGCAGTACGCGGAGCGGATCGGGGATGCGGAGCTCATCCGGCAGGCCTGCGACTATGTCGACGAGCTGTTCCGGTTCGGAACCGATCCCGAATACGGCGGCATTTTCTACTTCATGGACGCGCTCGGCAGGCCGCACCTCGAACTCCAGCACGACATGAAACTCTGGTGGCCGCACAACGAGGCGGCGATCGCGGCGCTGTTCGCCTTCAAGCTCAGCGGAGAGGAACGCTTCCTCACGCACTTCAAAACGGTCGATGCGTGGATGTGGAGCCATTTCCCGGACCCGGAATACGGCGAGTGGTTCGCCTATCTCGACCGCGCCGGCCGGCCGAACAATATGCTGAAGGGCGGCAAATGGAAGACCTTCTTCCACCTGCCGCGCTGCCTCATGAAGTCGTCCGAACTGATGCGCGCTATGCGGTAGGCGGCCGGGCGCCGGGCCGGCGGCAGTGCCGCCGGCTGTTATTTCAGACCGAACATCTTCTGCTTCAGATCGAGATAGTACAGATAGTCTTCCGGCCTGACGTTCGGCGGGCAGCGGTGGTCGCAGAACGGGATGTAGCCGCCGCGTTCGACGTACGGGACGAGGGTTTCGAGATAAGCCTTGATGGCGGCGGGGCCGTTGCCGAGCTGGATTTTGTCGACTCCGCCCATGATCCGGAGCGTGCCCGGATACCGGTCGAGCAGTTCGCCCGGATGCGAGCAGCCCATGACCTCGAACGGGAACAGGCAGTTGATGCCCCCCTCGATCAGATAGGGCAGGATGGGCCGCACGTCGCCGTCGCAGTCGGTGTACCAGAGATCGATGCCGTAGGCGTCGAGCTTACGGCGGATGCGCTTGTAGCGCGGGGTCACCACATCGCGGAAAAAGTCGACGGAGACGATCGGGCCGTTTTTGAAGCAGATGTCCTCCCATCCCGAGGCGTAGTCGAAATCGAAGTGCGGCAGCAGCCGGTCGAGTGAATCCTCCACCAGCTGGCAGCAGGTTTCGACCATGTCTTCGACCATATCCGGGTAGTCGTAGACGGCGTAGGCGAGTCCTTCGAAGGTCAGCATGTCGCGGATTTTGCCGATCATCGAGCCGCAGTCGATGCCGAGCGGATAGTCGCGGTCGGCCGGGTGCTGCCGCCTGAGGGCTTCGATGTCCGGAATCCGGGACGGATCGTCGCGCCGGAAGCGCTCCTCCTTGCAGCGTTTCCAGTCTTCCGGCGTGACGATGCTCGACTTCAGGTAGTGCGGAATCGTGTCGTGCCCGTCGGCCGGGACTTCGGCGAGCAGCCCGTCGTGGTTGATCATGATGTTGACGTCGTTTCTGCGTTCGATGATCTTCGTTTCGAACGGCGGAGACATCCAGGTCCGGCCATAGATGACGGCGATGGGGTCGAAGCTGAAGAAGCGGTCGGCCTCCTCGTTGTTGCGGATATTGTTTTCGACGAAGAGCGGCCACTCCCTGAAGTTTTCCTCCCAGTAGCCGAACTCCATGTTGAAGCAGCGGTCCACGCTCTGAAAGTGCATCTGGCGGTTGAAACGTTCCCGGCCGGTCATGGTGCCGGGCCACGGAGGGAGCAGCGGTTTGGTCGACATTGTCATTTTCTCCTTGATCGGAACTGTTCGAATTTGAAAATCAGGGTCAACGGTATTATTATACTCCCGGAACAGGGAGTTTGGAATGGATAATGATCGCTTTGACCTGTACGATCGTAATGCGGAGACTTCCCGCGTCTCCGCCTTTGCGCCGCGAATCCGGTTCGTGAATTACCGGGGGCTGGCCGGTATGGAGCTGCCGGTCTGGGGACGGCGGCGGCTGATCGACTACGAGCTGATCCTTTCGCTGCGGGGAGAGTTCGAGTATCTGGTGCACGACTCCGGGGAACGGGTGATCCAGCATCCGGGCGAGGTGTTGACCATCCGGCCCGGCGAGCTGCACACCTACCGGCTGCTCGGGGACCCCGAACGGGCGTTTTTCAGCTGCATTCATCTCGATTTCGAAGGCGCGGCCGGGGTGCCGGAGCCGCCGGCCCGGTGCACGGCGTTTTCCGTGCGGGAGGACGGTTATGCCGTGCATGAGCTGTTCCGTCGCGCCGATCAGCTGTTTCATCGCCCCGGCCGGTTTGCGCAGGAGCAGCTCTCCTGCGTCGGAAAGCTGATCTGGCTCTATCTGCTGGAGGAGGCGCGGAGCGGGGAGCAGAGCGAACGGCTTTCGGCCATGCTCGCTTATCTTGACGAGAACCTTCTGCGGCACCCGACCCGCAGCGATCTCGCGCGGAGTTTCCGCCTGACCCCGCAGCGAATCAATGCGATTTTCAAACGGGAGCTGGGCGTCTCCCCCGGCGAATACGTTCACCGGGAACTGGCGGAACGCGGCTACGCCCTGCTGCACGACGAACAGCTGAGCGTGAAGGAGGCCGCCGATCGTCTCGGATTTGAAAGCCCGTTCTACTTTTCACGGGTGTTCCGCAAGGTATTCGGCTTCTCTCCCGCGATGGTCCGGCGCGGCGGCGGAGCCGGGTCACTCTGAGGCCGGGACGGAATAGCGGCGCAGGAAATCGCGCAGCTCCGGCTCGCGCTCGGGGCCGATGCCGCCGCGCACGACGAACAGCTCGGGGCGGCCGACGGCGTCGATGAGCCGGGCGGCCGAATCGAAATCGCCGTCGATGTTGATCCAGATCCGCTTGCCGGCGTCGGCGACGGCGCGATAGACGTCGATCCACTCGTAATACGGCGTTTCCCCCGCGCCGGGAACCCATTGAATTCCGCCGAGTTCGGGGATCGACAGCAGCTGCGGCAGGTGCGGCAGTTCGCCCTTGCCGTCGAGGTGATAGAAGCTGCGGTCGAGCCTGCGGCAGCTTTCGGCGAGTTCCGGGAGGACGAATTCCGCGAACATCTCCGGCGAAATCATATAGCAGAAATCACACTGGAGCATGTAGAACGGCTTTCCGGAAAACATGCCGTCCCACGTGCTGTAACCGCGGTTGGCCGGCAGCAGGGCGTTGATGCGGCGGAAGGCTTCGAACCAGGCCGTGTGAATCTCCCGGGTCAGCCGCTTGATTTCGTCCGGCGAATCGTAGAGGGCGTAGAGCAGCCGCTCGCCGGGCAGCAGAGAACTGATGACGTCCAGTGCGCCGCCGAGGTCGGTGCAGCCGAGGTGGATCTTTCCGTTCCAGAGCCGGTCGGCGGCGCGACAGAGCTCTTCGATGCGGCGGAACCACGGCGAAGCGGGGTCGAACGCCGGGCGGATGCCGGCGGCGTCGCAGTTCTCCCAGCGTCCCGGCGTGAACCAGACCGTGTTTTCGCCGTTGTGCCCCTCGCCGCCGATCATTGCGGCAAGGACTCCGGGACCGAAATTCAGCCAGCAGGATGGATACGAGTCCGCGAGATACGTACAGCGTTTCAGGTACTCCTCCTGAACGGCCAGAATCTCCTCGGCCGGAACCGAGAAGTCGTACATCGACATGTAATGGAGCGGATACGCATCGACGGCCCCGGGCGGCGCTTCGATCCGGACATGGACCATCGGGCGGCGGAGTTCGCCACGCCACCACGCCTCCCAGTTCGCGGTGAGGCGGTTCCAGTCGAAACGGGCAAGGTCAGTCATGATTCGCATCCTTTCGTTTTTCATATTATACCCGATTTCGTCCGGCCTGTCTTGCCGTCATCTGTCGTCTATTGCTGCATATTGAGGTCGGGTGGACCGGAAAACTGCAGATCGCGGCGATTCGGCAGCATCAGCCGGAAGCCGGTTCCGCCGCTCTCGTACCGGTACGGATTCCCGGTTGCCGGTTCGGGCGGGAGCTCCGGTATCCGGCGGTGCTCCTTCGCCGTCCCCGCAGCGAATTCCGTGAGGCCGGGCAAGGCGCGGCAGGCCGGATAAGCGGGAATGATGACGGCAGCACAAGGGCCGGCAATGAAAAATACCGGAAGCGCATCAGCCGCCGCAGGTAAATTTTCATTCCCGGCCCCCGGGGTCCGGTTGCCCGGTCCGCGCGTCAGATTTTCTTGCAGCGGTTGATCGCCACGCGGCCGGACCGCGCCATTTCGACGATTCCGAAGTCGCGGACCATCTCGATGAAGTTGTCGAGCCGGTCCGAACGTCCCGCGATTTCGACGCCGATTTCGCCCTTGCTGACCGATACGATCGTGCCGTCGAAGATCTCGATCAGCTGGATCAGCTGCGTCTGCTTCTCGGGCGAATCGGTCCGGAGCTTGATAAGCGCCATCTCGCGCTCGACGAAGTGGCTGCCGGTCAGGTTTTCAACGGTGATCACATCGACGAGCTTGCGCAGCTGCTTGTCGATCTGTTCGAGAATCGCGCTGTCTCCGGTCGTGACGATCGTCATCTTCGAAAAACGCGGGTCTTCGGTCTCGTGGACGGTCAGGCTTGAGATATTGTAGCCGCGTCCGCTGAACAGCCCGGCGACCCGGGCGAGGACGCCGAATTTGTTCTCCACCAAAACCGATATCGTATGCTTTTCCGGCGTTTCCATCATGTCTGTCTCCCTCTCTGAATGGTCCTTTCTATAAGATGATGCCGGAAGCGGATTTTTTCAACTTTTTCCGGGGAAAAAACGGTGATTTCGCGGTTTGGCGCCGCCGGTCGGCGCGTGAATCTTTCCCGCTGTGAATACGCCGCGAGACTCTGGGGGGATGAAATGTCCCCTCGGGGCCCCATGACGGACCGGGCGGCCGTGTCGCCATGAATCACGATGCCGCCGCAAGCCCGGTCCCTTGATACGGAGTCCGCCGGGAACCGGCGTCAAAATACCGGGCTGCTGCCGGTTTACCGGTTCTTTTTCAGGAATTCGCGGACGATCCTGCCGCGTTCGGAGTCTCCGGTCGGCACCGGCTCCGGCATCCCCGGCATCCAGTACTCTCCGTCATGTTCGAGGCTCCAGCCCTGAAATTCCCGGAAGGCGTGGTAGCTCCACGACCAGCCGCGCTGTTCGAACAGTTCCATCACATCACGCAGATACTGTTCGCCGGAGCCTTCCGGCGCCCAGCGGACCACGCTGAACTCCCCGATGTAATACGGCACCGGATATCTGGCGACAAACTCGTCGACCGTTTTCAGGCTCGCGTCGAGCGCGGCTTTGTCGTACTGTTTTCCGTTGATCTCGCCCGGATAACGGATGTTGATCTTCTCCATCGCCTTGGCCAGATCGGTTCCGGCAATGTTCAGGATTCCCTGGTGCGTGAATTCGCCCGGCGTATAGAAGTGCGTGCTGTAAATCACCCGGTAGTCCGGCAGCGGATACATATTGTTCAGTCCGAAGGAGCCGCCGCCGGGGCCCGGCTCGTAGATGATCCAGACCTCGGGATCGATCGCCCGGATCGCCTTCAGCAGCTTGATCGCAAGCGGCCGCCACTCTTTCGGGGCATTCGGCAGCTGATTGCGGTCGAGCGGTTCGTTGTAGAGGTCATATCCCCAGATCGTCTCCCTGTACGGCTTCAGCCGTTCGGCCAGCGCGGTCCACAGCCTGATGAAATTCTTCTCGAGGTCGGGGTGCGTCCAGAGTTCGCTGTAATCGCCGCGAACGCCCGGAACCGGCGCCTGATGCAGGTCGACCGCGACCTTGAGCCCGTTGTCGCGCGCGATTTTCACCTTGTTTTCGACGTCGTCGAGAAACGCCGGCAGCGCCGACTCCCAGTCGCTTTTCCGCTGCTGCGCGAACCGGAGCGGAAAGAGCTGGAGCCGGATCATGTTGCCGCCCCATCTGCGGATATCCTTTGCGGTCTGGTCGTCGAACCGGCCGACCATGAAACCGCGCACAATTTCGGGATCGGGCCGGTTCGCCCGCAGCTTCGCCGCGTCGAGCTCGACCTTGTCGGGATCGTCCGCCAGCGGGATGAAGGCGAGCTCGCGGACTTCGCCGCGCCCCTTCGGCGCGTTGATCTGGATCGAGAGCGTGTATTTGCCGTTTCCTTCCGGCGTCGTGAACTTGACCGAGTCGGTGCGGAACGCATCGCCCGACAGATTCAGCTGGCAGAACGGTTTGCTCCAGCCCGGATGCAGCCGGACGATGACTTTGCCGCGCCCGGTTCCGGTCGCCAGATACTGCCGGTTCGGCTGAAGCGTGACGGTCTTGAAGATTTTGCTGTCCCAGTCGGTGCCGTCGATGACGGCCGTTCCGCCGGTGATTTCGAACGTCGCGCCTCTGGTATGTCCCCAGCCGGCCGCTTTTTCCGCCGCGAAATCGATTCGGACCTCTCCCGGAACCGGCGCGGCTTTCGGAGCGGGCTCCGCCACCGGCGTAAACACGAGATTTTTCACTTCGGCTTCGCCTTTATCGGAATTGACCTGAATCGAGAGCGTGTATTTGCCGTTTCCTGCCGGCGTCGTGAATTCGGTCGATCCGGTGTGGAACGCATCGCCCGAGAGGTCGAGCCGGGCGAACGCCCTGCTCCAGCCGACATGGAGCCGGACGACGACTTTGCCGCGTCCGGTTCCGGTCAGTTTATAGCGCAGGTCCGGCGTCAGAATAACCGATTTGAACGCCTTGCTGTCCCAGTTGGTGCCGTTCAGCGTCAGCACGCCGGAGTCGATCTTCAGTTCGGTGCCTTTGGTTTTGCCCCATTCCGCCGCCGTTTCCGCCGCGAAATCGATCGCAAGCTCCACCGGTACGGCGGCGAAGCCGAGCGTCGACGCCAGAAGCGCCGTAAGCGCGGCCCATCGGAATTTTGCTTTCATCCCTCTTTTCCTTTCACGCAAGCTATTTGTTGACGACCGGAGCCCTGAAGGCCTCTTTCATGACTTTGCCGCGGGCGCTCTCCCTGACCGGCTTCAGCGCCGCATCCTTGCGGACCACGCCGTCCTCGTGCTCGAGGCTCCAGCCCGGATATTCGCGGAAGGCGTGGTAGGTCCAGCTCCAGCCGTGGCGGTTGAAGATGCCGGTCACGTCCCGGAGATAGCGGACGGCGGAGTCGACCGGCGCCCAGGCGATCACGCTGAATTCGCCGACATAGATCGGCACCTTGTATTTCTCCTGGAACTCGATGACCGGCCGCAGCGATCTTTCCAGAGACGCCTCGTCGAACCGGATTCCGCCGATGAAGGCCGGATATTCGACGCCGGTCGACTCCTGCGCCCTGGCGAGCAGCCCCGGGTCCTGCAGCTGGGTCGCCGCAATGCCCTGATGCGTGAAGGCGCCGGGCTCGTAGAAATGGAGGCTGTAAATTACGCGCGAATCCGGCAGCGGTTTCAGGTCCTCGAAACCGCGCCAGCCGCCGCCGGGCCCGGTTTCGTAGATGATCCAGACATCCTTGTCGACTTCGCGGATCGCTTTCATGATGTTGACCGCCATCTGCCGCCATTCGACCGGCGCATACGGCAGCTGGCTGCGGCCGAGCGGCTCATTGTAGAGGTCGTACCCCCAGATCGTGCCGGCGTAAGGCTTCAACCGTTCCGCGATGCCGCGCCAGTAGCGTTTGAACCCCTCTTCGACGCCGGGGACCTCCCACATCTCCCTGCCGCCGAGTTCGCAGGGAACCTCGAAGGCGACCGGGATGACTTTGATTCCGGCGGCCTTCGCCTGTTTGACGGCCTCTTCAAGCCGGTCGAGAAAGACCGGATAGTTTTCCGGCGTCCAGGTCGGTTTCGGCCCGATTCCGTGCAGCTGGAGCCGCACCGCATTCGCTCCCCAGTCATTCGCCATGTCGTGAAACGCCCTGCCGTTGTCGAGCCGTCCGGACATGAAGCCGCGGACGACCGCCGGGGAGGGGCGGCTCCGGGCGAGCGCCCCGAGGTCTTCGAAGGTCTCGCCCGCGCTGCGCCGCCGGCGGTTTTCCTCGATCGCCGGACCGGGGCGGACCGGTTCGACCGGCTGCGCATCGGTCCGCACGACCTCCATCACACCGAACACCGACGGGTTGTTCCACGAGCTGTCGTTCCGGTCGAGCCCGCTCCAGGTGATTTTCTGATTGCGCGCCTTGCCGTCGTCATTGTTGTTGTAGCTGAGGTTGAAGCCGAAGGCGAGCCCGTCGAACGGCTTCAGGCGGAAATAGGCGTTGTCGAGCGGAATCGCAATTTCGACGCCCCATCCGCCTTCGACCGGAACCGGCCTGGCTTCGGCCGGAATCTTCCCTTCGGAGCGGAACGTCTTTCCGGCCGGGTCCGCGGCGGTGATGAAAAGCTGCATGCTCGAGTCGTCCGACCGCGTGTCGCGCGTGAAAAACGGGTCGAGGAACAGTTCGAAGCAGTCGCTGTTGTAGGCCGGGCGGAAACCGAAGTTGACATGGCTGTCCTTTGCGACCGCCAGCACGTAGAGCGTGTCGTCCGACACCGCCGCCTTGAAGTACGCTTCGAGACCGGGCGGCAGCGCCGCGTGGCTCGTGTTCAGGAACGACAGCTGCCCGACGGCCGGAATGTCGTTCCAGCTTTCGACGCTCCCCTGCATGCGTTTTTTCGGGGAGTAAAGCAGCGGATAGACGATGTTCTTTCCGGCGCGTTCGCGCAGCGTTCCGATCAGGTCCGGGCCGCACTTTGCCTCACCGCCCTTCCGCTTCAGCGCATCGTAACGCGCGGCGGCTCCGGCGGCGGCCTCCGCATAGGGTTGAAGCTCTTTTTCCGTCTCCGCCGCGGCGTTTGCGGCCGGCAGTGCGAGCAGCGCCGCGGCGACTCCCGCCAGAATCCGTCTCATCCGTGAAAGCATGGTCCGCCCCCTTTCCGAAAAGTGTGAGAGTATACGTTTCATCCCGTGCCGTGAAAAAGATAGCGCCGGACCCGACGCTTGTCAAGTCCGGCGCGCGCATCCGTTTCCGTTTTCCGGGGTTACCGGTTCGCGTTCACGCTTTTGTATGCCTGCAGGGTCCGCTCGGCGAGTGAAGCCATCGCCACGCACCGGAACTCTCCGAACTCGGCTTTGATCGTGTCGTTCAGCCGGGCGGCGAGCGTACCGCCGAAGTAGCGGCGCCCGGCGACGATGCCGGCGATCGCGCCGACCGTCGCGCCGTTGCAGTCGGTGTCGAGTCCGCCGGTGACGGCTTCGCAGACGCAGGCGTCCGGATTCATTTTCCCGTAGATCAGCGCGGCGGCGCAGAGCACGGCGTTGTTGATGGTGTGAACCGAGGACATCGTGCCGAATTCGTCATCCATATAGGCCATGAAGCTCTCCATCCCGTCATGCTTCGGAATTTCGGCGAGCGCTTTGCGCAGGGCGGCCGCGAGCCGGCAGTTGCGCGGAATCTCCCCGAGCCCGATCTCAACCAGACGGACCGGATCGCTTTCGACGAACGCCGCCGCCTCGACCGCGGCCATGAACATTTCGCCGTAGATGCCGTTTTTCACATGGGTCCACGACGCGTCGCGCCAGGCGAACTCCGCGGCGAGCTCCGGATTCCCGGCGCAGGCCCAGCCGAAGAAATCGGCGCGGATCTGTGCGCCGATCCATTCGCGGTACGGGTTGTTGAAGCAGCGGATGCGGTCGATGTCCCATGCCGGCTTGTTCTGCCGCCCGCCGCAGAGGTTGTAGTTCAGCGCGGCCTGGCACTCCGCCGTGCAGAGCTGCGCCATCGGAAACTGGTTCTCCCAGAGCCACGCGACGTCGCGCCAGGTGAAATCGCGCCCGTGCTTTTCAATGATCAGCAGGCCCATCAGCGTGTAGCGGATATCGTCGTCACTCTCCATATATTCGATGAAGCCGCGGCAGGATTGGCGGCAGCCGACTTTGTCCGAGAAACGGAAATAGTCCCGCAGCGGCCAGTCGCCGGTCGATTTCAGCAGCGCGCGGATGTCCTTCCAGCGTTCGCCGCCCATGCCCATGCATTCGACCGGCTTGCCGAGCGCGCAGCCGACCGAGCGGCCGAGCCAGGCGCCGTGGAATTTGTCGAGCAGCTCGTCGTCGGAGAGCCGGAGCTCCGGCAGCTTCCGCCGTTCCGGGCGGCAGGCGCGGATTTCATCGAGTCCGTTCGGCTCCTCGAACGGGAAGGCCGGGTCGCGGCGGCACGCTTCGAGTTTCGCATACAGTCCGGCGATGGCGGCCTCGTTCCACGCATCCTTCTCCGGGTCGAGTCCGTCGAACTCCGTCGTGAGCTCCGCCGGAATCAGGAACCCCTCCTCCTTCCGCTGATTGAGCTCTTCCCGGAGCAGGTCCCACGGCGAGGTATAACCGCTGATCAACATGATTCCACCTCTGTTTTTTTCATGATTTCCGAGCCGGGTCCGAAACTTTCTTCGAAATCGGCTCTGCCGTTTGCATTTTTTCAGATTGCTGGTACAATATAGATGGTGATAACGGGAAAATATATGCATCAAACATCAAAAAAAGAGCAGAAACCACCATTTCTGCCGCTTCAGCATGCTCCGATCACGCTGACCGGCGGGAATCTCTACGCCGTCAGCAGCGTTCCGGACTGCCAGACCGACCGGCCGATCACCTATCTGCACACGCACGATTCGGCCGAATTCGGCATCTGCCTCGAAGGGAACGGAGTTTTCATGATCGGCGGCCGGATCTTCCCGTTCCGCGGCGGCGACTGCACCTTCATTCCGGCCTGGCTGCCGCATCTCGCGCAGAGCGCGGCGCACACGGTCAGCCGCTGGTACTGGCTCTCTCTCGACACGGCCCGTCTGCTGGTCTGGGCGCCGGAGCTGGTCGACCTTGACTGCTTCCACGGCGAAGGGACGCCGAGTCTGTTTCCGGCGGAGACGCATCCGGAGGAGAACCGGCTTATCGCCGAGCTGTTCGATATCGTCCGTTCGCCCGACCGCGCCTACGTCGCCCGGCGGCTGTCGGCGGTGCTGGCACTGTTTTCGAGCGGACTGCATCGCCGTTTCCGGCCGGCCGGTGACGGCAACGGCCCCTGCATCGAACGGGTCCGGAAGGCGCTCGATCTGCTGTTCCGCAACTCTTCGAAGCCGCTCGCGGTGAAGAAACTGGCCGAAGCGTGCAGCCTCAGCGAGAATCAGTTCCGCCGCGTATTCTCGCGGGCGACCGGGCGAACCCCCCAGGAGTACCTGAACGAGCTGCGCATTGCGATGGCGGTGTCGCTGCTGCGCGGCGGAACGCTGACGCTTTCGGAGGTCGCTGCGGAGTGCGGCTACCCGACGCTGTCGAGTTTCAACCGGCAGTTCCGCCGCCAGCGCGGGAGTTCGCCGGGGCGTTTTCGCCGTTCGCTCGCCGGGGAGACGCCATGAACTATTATATCCATGTGCCGTTCTGTCGTTCGAAGTGCGGCTACTGCGCGTTCTATTCCGAGGCGGCGCCGGTGCCCGGTGCCGTCGACGCCTACCTGGACCGGCTCGAATTCCAGTTCGAACGGCTCGAACCGGCGGAGCCCTGCGAAACCGTCTACTTCGGCGGCGGCACGCCGACGCTGCTTTCGGAGATGCAGCTTGAACGGCTTTTTTCCATGACGGCGCGGGCGCTCCGGCCGGATTCGGAGACGGAGATCTCAATCGAGGCGAACCCCGAAACGCTGACCGTGCCGAAGATCGCCCTGCTCCGCTCTTTCGCCAGCCGGATCAGCCTCGGCGTACAGTCGTTCGACGCCCGTTTCCGCGCCATGCTCGGGCGCGACTGCGAGCAGGCCGCGCTTGAACGGGCGATCGAACGGGTCGCGGCGGCGCGCTTTCCGCATTGGAGCTGCGATCTGATTTACGCGATTCCGGGGCAGGGACCGGCGGATTTCGAGCGCGATCTCGCGCGTGCCGTCGCGCTCGGCATCGACCATCTGTCGTGTTACAGCCTGACGCCGGAAGAGGGAGCCCGCCTCGCGGATTCGCTGATTCCGGATGAGGACGACGCGGCGCGGATGTGGGAGCTCGCCGGGCGTTGCGGCCTCCCCCGTTACGAGATCAGCAACTATGCCGCCCCGGGCTGCGAATGCCGCCACAACCGGAACGTCTGGCGCGGCGGGCTCCTGACCGGGCTCGGCCCCGCCGCCGCCGGCTTCGACGGCACGGACCGGAAATCCGAACCCGCTTCGCTCGCCGGCTGGCTGCGCGGCGACCCGCCGGAGATCGACGCCATCGCTCCGGCGGAGCGGCTGAACGAGATCTTCGCCGTGAATCTGCGTACCGCTTCCGGCTGGACGCCGGAGCTCTGGGCGAAGGTCCCGAACGCGGACGCGTGGGACGCCCGCGTTGCCGCCGCCCGCCGCGCCGCCGCCGAAACTTTGCCGGAATGGTTTGACATTTCGCCGGAACGCATTACATTAAGCGACTCGGGATTGCTCTTTTGGAACACGGTGGCGGAAACGATTCTATGACCTCGCTTGAACAGACCTCTTACGAACCGTACAAACGGTATCTGCTGGAAATCGCCTACGACGGCGGCAATTACAGCGGCTGGCAGATCCAGCCGCACTGTCTCGCGGTGCAGGAGGTGCTGCAGGGGATTCTGAGTAAAATGTACGCGGGGCACCCGATCCACCTGATCGGCAGCAGCCGGACCGACGCCGGCGTCCATGCCCAGCGCTTCGCCGCCGGCTACCTGACTCCGAAGCGCCCGGACATTCCGCCGGACAAGATTCTGCGCGCGGTCAACCGCCAGCTTCCGGCCGACATCAAGCTCCGCACCGTGCGCGAAGTGCCGCTTGAATTCCACGCGCGCTACGACGCGCTCGGCAAGGCGTACACCTACGTCCTGAATCTCGGCGCGCCGTCGCCCTTCGCCGACCGCTACAGCTGGGTGCCGTATCACCGCATGGACGTCGATAAAATCCGGGCCGCGGCGCAGGTCCTGGTCGGCACGCACGACTATTCGAGCTTCGTCGTCGAGCGCAGCATGATCGACGAGGCGGTCCGCACGATCTACCGGATCGACGTCGAAACGATCGGGCAGTTCTGCTGCTGCACCTTCGTCGGCAACGGTTTTCTCTACAAGATGATCCGCTGCCTGATGGGGACGCTTGAGGCGGCCGGTTCCGGCAAGCTGAATCCGGAAGCGGTCCGGCGGATTCTCGAAGCGCGCGACCGGACGCAGGCGCCGGAGACTGCGCCGCCGCAGGGGCTTTTTCTGATGAAGGTGTTCTACACCCCCGAGGAGCGGGCCGCCTTCCGGCTCGAAGGGCTGCCGTTTTGTTTTTGAGTGCCGTTGTAAAACTCCTGTCCGGGTGGTATAGTATCCGGATGTTATTGTCATACTTTCAGGAGATTACAGAATGAGCGACTTCCTTTCGCAGCTGAACCCCGAACAGGCCGATGCCGCCGGCACCGTGAACGGGCCGGTTCTCGTGCTGGCCGGAGCCGGAACCGGCAAGACCCGGGTCATCACGTTCCGGATCGCCCATATGCTTTCGATCGGAATTCCCCCGGAGCAGATTCTCGGCATGACTTTCACGAACAAGGCGGCGCGCGAGATGCGCGAACGCCTTGCGCAGCTCGTCGACCCGAAGGTCGCGGCCCGGGTCACGCTCGGCACGTTCCACAGCTTCTGCATCCGGATTCTGCGCCGCGAAGCGAAGAAGCTCGGTTACCTGCCCGGCTTCACGATCGCCGACGACTCCGACCAGCAGGGGCTGCTGAAGCAGGCGGCCGGAGCGGCCGGGTGCAACACCCGCGAAGGATTCCCGCTCGCCGAGGTGCAGGCGATGATCGGCAAGTGGAAGAACAGACTGCTGTTTCCCGCCGATGCGAAACGCTTTGCCGACAACGGCTTCGAAGAGGCGTGCGCGACGATTTACGAGCACTATCAGGAGCTTCTCGAGTTGCAGAATTCTCTCGATTTCGACGATATGCTGCTTCTGGTGCACAAGCTGTTCAGCGATTTTCCCGATGTGCTGGCGCACTACCAGGACCGTTACCGCTATCTGCTGATCGACGAGTATCAGGACACGAACGCCGCGCAGTTCACGATCGTCAAGATGCTGATCGGCGAACGCCGCAACCTCTGCGTGGTCGGCGACGACGACCAGAGCATCTATTCGTGGCGCGGCGCGGACATCAGCAACATCCTCGAGTTCCCGCAGCATTTCCCGGGTGCGAAGGTGGTCAAGCTCGAGCAGAACTACCGCTCGACCTCGAGCATTCTCGATGCGGCGAACGCGGTCATCGGCTCGAACGAAAACCGCCACGACAAGAGACTCTGGTCCGACCTCGGCCGGGGCGAGAAGGTCAAGGTGATCAAGACCGCCGGAGGAGAGGCCGAAGCCGAATTCATCGCCGGCATGATCAGCCAGCTCAAGAATTCCGATCCGGCCGCGTCGTGGAAGGATTTCGCGATTCTGTACCGCTCGAACCACCTGTCGCGCGAGCTCGAACAGGCGCTGCGGCGGCAGCAGATTCCGTACCGGCTGGTCGGCGGGCAGGAGTTCTACAAGCGGCGCGAGATCAAGGACGCGGTCGCTTATCTGAAACTGCTTGTGAATCCGCATGACGACCAGAGCCTGCTGCGAATCCTCGGCACGCCTCCGCGCGGGCTCGCCGCCAAGGCGGTCGAGCAGCTGAAGATCGGCCGGGCCGTCTCGCACAAGCCGATGCTGGAGCAGCTCGGCGAGCCGGAGTTCCGGAAAAGCATGTCCGCCAAAGCCGCCGAAGCGGCGCTCGAGCTCTCCGAAGTGTTCCGGGAGTATGCGGAGAAGTTCACCGAGCCGGGGCAGCTCGCCGGGAAGATCGTCGGTTTCCTGCGCAGCGTCGGCTATCTCGACGGACTCCAGCGCATCTACAAGGACCTGAACGACGCGATGAAGCGGCGCGAAAACGTCGATGAGTTCATCAACGCGGTCGCCCAGTTCGAGGAGCGGCAGACGGAACCGCCGACGCTGGAAAATTACCTTGAGAGCTTCGCGCTGCTCGAGGAGAACGACCGGACCGATGACGAGGAGAACAACGGCGACGCGGTCACGCTTTCGACGGTTCACGCCTCGAAGGGGCTTGAATTCCCGATCGTTTTCTGCGTCGCGCTGGAGCGGAACATTTTTCCGCACGAACGCGCCGTCGAGGAGGGGTCGGTCGAGGAGGAGCTGCGGCTCTTTTACGTTGCGATCACGCGGGCGCGGCGTCAGCTTTACATCACGCGGGCGGCGCAGCGGATGCAGCGCGGCATGCTCAAGCCGAGTTTGCCCTCTCCGTTCCTCGAACTCCTGACCGGCGATGTGGCGGAGTTCCCGGCGGCGGACGAGCTGCTGCGCCCGGCTTCGGAGGATTCGGTCCGGCAGGCTTTCGCGGACATCTTCAAGATGCTGGACCGGAAGAACCGCTGACGGTTCCGCATTCCGTCGCTTCCCGGCATGCCGCCGCTGTGCGATGAAGGTATGGAAGGCGCTGCTGCCGATTATGGCTGTTCTGCCTGCCGGTCACATCGTATCGGCAGGCGCGGATATTTTTTATTCCATCGGCTCGGAAGCATCGTTGAGTCCGCCGGCCGTTGCGCTGCGCCGGCAGCTGCCCGGCGTACGGCCGTAGCGGCGGCGGAATACGCGCGAAAAATAGCCGGCGCCGGAAAATCCGACCCGGCAGGCCACATGTGAAATCGGCAGCTCGGTTGAGGTCAGCAGCCGCATCGCCTTTGCCAGACGGATTTCGGTGAGGCACTCCTTCGGCGTCCGCCCGGTCAGTTCCAGAAAGCAGCGTTCCAGCGAACGGACCGACATGCCGTGCTCCTTCGCCAGCTCCGAAATCTGAAGCGGTTCGCCCGACCGCTCCTCGAGCCGTCTGAACCACTGTCCGAGCCGCAGAAGCCCGTCGCCGTTCCCGGTTCCGGCGGAGGAGGCGAAGGCGCGCAGAATCAGGACGACCATCTGCATGAAGTATGCCTTGAGTGCAAACCCGCTGCACGCCTTCGGCTTCAACTGCTCCGCAAGCATGGCGTCGATGACCGTTTCGGCGTTCCGCATGGCCTCCGCGTCGAGCCGGAACCGGGGGCGGAACGAATCGGCCAGCTGCGGCGACAGCTCGAAAAAGACCAGATAACCCGGATCGCCGCGCAGCTCCGCGAACGGCATGCCGAGTTGCTCCGGCAGGAACAGGATGTTCACGATTTCGAGCCCGTCGAGGTCGCGGTAGCCGTGCAGGCAGCCGGGGCGCACGAGATAGAGGTCGCCGCGCGAGAGCGGATATTCGCCGTCTTCGGTCATGTGGAACCCGGAGCCGGAGAGTACCAGCACGAGTTCATGAAAATCGTGTTCGTGAACGAGATCGGCGTCGAGCAGGTATTTTTTCCGGATCACCCGGATACCGGGACCCGTTTCGTTGAAAATACTGCTCCGCGGCATCCGGTACGGATGGTTTCGCGTTCCCCGGCTGATTTTCATGGCTGCAACCCCTCTTTGTCGTAAAAATACTCTTTATTGTCGTATTTTTCAACTTATTTCCGGAAAAATCCGGTATAATATAATTGCAGGGCCTGCCGTGTGATTCAAATACTGCATCGGATGAAAAGAGTGCATAAGGAGCTGTTGAATGCGAAAACGAATTTTTCTCTTGGTTCTTCTGCCTTTCCTGGCTGTGGCGGAGACCTGGCTGCCGCCGGAGCGCCCGCTGCCGGATTTGACGGATCTTGCGAAACGGAATGAGATCGTCGCGGAGTCTCCGGCGCTCGGCAGCTTCAAGCCGGACGGATTTGCGTCGTCGCTTTCGCTGGACGGAACCTGGAAGCTGACTCCCCTCGAAAGTTCCGAAAAACCGTTCGGGCCGCTGAACGGGAGCGAACGGGAATTCGCCCGGCCTGATTTCGACGACTCCGGCTGGCATGATATCCGGGTTCCGCTGAACTGGTATCTTCATCCGGAGAACAGATACGGCAAGATTTTCCGCCACGGTGAAGTGCTCGACCCGCTCTCTACCGGCGGCGGCCTTGTCAGGGGCGTGGTAAATTCCTATGTCAAGGGCTGGTACCGCCGTGAATTCCGGCTCGACACGGTTCCGGCCGGGAAACGGGCAATCCTCTGCTTCGAACGGATCGGTTATCAGGCCGAGCTGTTCGTGAACGGGAAACCGGCTCCGGTCGAACATCAGGGCGATTTTGTCGGCTTCGAAGTCGATGTGACGGAGCTGCTCAAGCCGGGCCGGAATGTGCTGGCATTGCGGGTTCGCTCCGATATCCGGCCCATCAGCGGACGGTTTCCGCACACCTACGGAGCGATGTGGAGTCTGGACTCCTACAAAGGAGGAATCTGGGGGCATGTGAAGCTTGACTGGGTTGCCGAGCCGCGTGTCGCGTCAGTCAGATTGGTCGCGCCGGCTTCCGGAAAGCTCGAGGTTCACGCCGAAGTTGTGTTTTCCGGGAAAGAGCCGCTTGAAGTGACGCCCGGAGTCAGCGTCGTCCGGGCGAGGAAGGGGGCGGAGCCCCGCGGCCGCGAATACGATCCCGTCCTGCTCCGGCCCGGGCTGAACAGGCTGAAGTTCACTTTCGACCAGCCCCGGCCGGAGCTGTGGTCTGTTCAGCAGCCGAATCTCTATTTCGCCACCCTGTTTTTCCGGAACGGCGACCGGATTCTCTCCGCCGACACGACCCGGTTCGGTTTCCGCGACTTTGAAATACGCGGCACGAAATTCTATCTGAACGGGCAGGAGACCTTCCTTTTCTTTGAAAGCGCCCATTCGGTCCATTTCGGCGGTTATCCGTCTCCGGACGGACACGCCGTCCGCCCGGCCGAACGCATTGCCGGTTACAGGAGATTGGGCTACAATATGATCCGCACCGCGCACATGCCGGTTCCGCAGGAGGTCCTCGACCTGGCCGATGAGCTCGGCATGATGATTTACGACGAATGGAGCATGTGCTTCGTCACCGGCATCGACAAAGCCGTATTCGAGAAGAACAACTTGAAGGAACTGGCCGGATTCGTCGCGGCCGATCACAATCATCCCTCGGTCGTCATGTGGTCGCTCGGCAATGAGGTCTCCCACAAGCTCGACCCGGAGCTGCCCGGGCAGCTCGACAAACAGTATGACCTGGTCCGGGAACTCGATCTTCAGAAGCGGCCGATCTGTTCGTTCGCAGGTCTCGGCGATACCGAGTTATACGGCAGCGCGAAGCTGAAGACGGACGTGATCGACATCCACTGCTACATCGGCATGACCGACTCCTGGACGCTGGCGAGGCAGGTCGGCGATCTCTATTACCGGCAGCTGGCCGGAATTTACGGCGACGGAAAAACTTTCGAAAAGCCCTACATCATCTCCGAGTGCGTCGGCGGCGGCTGGGGATATGCGCCTGACCCCGGCTACCGCTCGAACGTTCCCGGTTATCTCGAGCAAATGAGGCGTCCGTTTCACTGGGGGCAGCCCGGTTCGGCCGGTTATTCCGGCGCGATCGGCGTGGCGGCCGCCGCCGATCCGGAACGGGGGTTCCGCTATTTCCAGAACCGTATGGGACGGCGGATTCTCGAACAGTTCCGGCTTGACCCGCGCTACGCCGGTTACGCCCCGTGGTTTGCCGACCATTCCATGCGGAGCGCCCCGGTCTGGAATCAGGAGCACTATCCCGGTCTGCGGCTGCCCGGTTCCTTTGCGCCGCGCCAGCTGTTGGCCGGAACCGAACTTGAATTGGAGTGCTTCCTTCTCAATGCCGGGCCGGAGCTGGCCGATCCGGAGCTGCGGGTCTCGCTTGAGATCAGCGGAACGGAGACCGAGCTCGGAAAGGTGAAGTTTCCCGTCTCCTCCACCGGCAGCCGCCTTTTCCGGAACTTGCGCGTGACGGTTCCGATGCTCTCACCCGGCGCCGGAGAGCTCAAGCTTACGCTCTTCGACGGCGGCCGCGAGGCGGGGCGCAACAGTTATGACGTGACGCTTCACGCGAAACCGGAGCCGGTCGAAGACCCGCTCCCGGTCGCACTCCTCTCCGGCGATCCGGCGCTGAAAACGCTTCTGAAGGAGCTGCGGATCGAGGCGGTCGAAGTCACCTCGCCCGAACAGCTGGCGGGATTCCGCCGGGCGGCGGTGGCCGGACGTCACACCCTTTCGCGCGATTTCCAGCGGTCGCTGCGCAACTGGGTGGAAGAGGGCGGTTTTCTGCTGGCGCTGGAATGCGAATCGGGATTTATTCCCGGTTTTTCCGAGTACCGTTCGCTGGCGGTCGGCGCGCCGCTGGTGGAGCTCGTCGCCGCAGGCCATCCGCTCTTCGACGGCATGTCGCAGGATGATTTCGACACGTGGGCGGAAAAAGGCAGCGGCTATGTCGCGGAAACCGCGTTCGAGCCGCTGGACGAAACCCTGCTGGCCGCCGCCGGCATTTTCACTCACAACCGGAGGAACGGCGCGGTACTCGTCGAAGCCGGATTCGGCAAGGGGCGTTTGCTGATATCGGCTTTCAACGCCCGCCGGATCGCGGGGCGCAACGGCGCGGCGGCGAAGTGGCTCGGGAATCTGCTGCACTATTTCGCCTCCGCCGCCGTGAAGCCGGCGCAGCCGGAGCAACTGGTTCCGCTGGAACGGCCCACCGAGTTCAGTGCCGACATGGCGCAGGCGAAATTCGTGGACTTGCGCACCGCCGCCAATCGCGCTTTCCGGGACGATGAGGCCGGGGACGGCAGAGGCGGCTGGACCGATCAGGGCGAAAACGATTTCCGCAATATGCCCGCCGGCAAACAGCGCGATGCCGGAGTTGATTTCGAACTGATCGACCCGGCGGAGAACAGCGGATTCGGCTGCGTCATGCTGCGGGGGCGCGGGTTCCCGGACGGACCGGCGGCGCGGAGGATCGCGGTCCATGCCAGGGCGCAGACGCTCTATTTTCTGCATACCGCCGCCTATGTTTCCGGCAGCGCGCCGGTGGCGCATTACCTGATCCGTTATGCGGACAGGACGACGGCGAAGTTTCCGCTGGTCCCCGGGCGGAATATTGCCGACTGGTGGACGCCGTCGCTGCCGGAGGAGGCCTTCCCGGCTTTTTCCCGCCCGAACGGAGCGACCGGCCGAGTATCGTTCTTCATTGCGGCGTGGGAGAATCCGGCCCCGGAAAAGGAGATCGAATCGATCGATTTCGTCTCCGCCGGAACGGATGCCGTCGCGGTGCTGGCGGCGCTCACGCTGCTTCCTCCCGCCGAATCGACGAACCTGATTCCGTTCTCCAATGGAAAGCAGCAGTGGGTCTGCGGCTGCGACGGTCCCGGCCAAAAGGCGGTTGCCCGCGCCGTCAGGCTCGAAACACCGGTCGGACAAGCCGCGATGCGAGTCGATTTCCCGGCCGCGGAAAACGGCGGCTGCCCGTTCGCAATCGCTCCGGCGTATCTGGGGGGCATGAAAGGAAGGAGGCCGACGCATTTGAGCCTCCTCTTCCGCAGCCGTTCCGAAGGCGTTGTTGATGTGCAGCTGCCGGAAAAGGAGTGGCGCGGCTGGTTGTCGGCGCCGCTGGATCTCGGCCTTTCACGCGGAGAGTGGGTGCGGGTGCGGCTCGATCTCGCAAAGGATTTCCGGCTCTCCGGGCAGGCGTTCTCCCCGGCCGGGCCGCGCAGCGAAATCGGTTTCTTCAACGGCAAGGAACGGCGGTCCGGTTATCCGCGCGGCCCGGTTTCCTTTGAGGTCGCGGATATCCGGTACGAATTCGGGAACTCCCGGGAATAGCCCGGATGGATCAATTTCTTCGGGCGTCTCCTGATTCGCATACCGGCGGCGCCCCGGTTCATCAATCTTCAAAAAAAGGAAAGCAGAACATGGAAAGACACTTTTCCGAAACAGCGTCGGCGAAACGGCGTCTCCCGGCGGAATATCGGCACTTCACCCTGATTGAATTGTTGATTGTAATTGCGATCATCGCGATTCTCGCCGCGATGCTGCTGCCCGCTCTGAACCGGGCCAGAGACCGGGCGCACTCGACCAAGTGCGTCGCCAATCTGAAAACCTATACGATGTCCGGCCTCACTTACGCGAACGACAGCAACGACTATCTCGTGCCTGCCGACCCGACCAACGTAACCGTCTGCATCTGGTATCGCAACGCAGCCTTCCGGCGGCTTCTCGGCGACTGCCCGGGGCCTCTCTGGTTCGGCGCCACGCAGGTGGACAGCTCCAATGACCGGGCGGGCAATCCGGGGCTGCTCTGCCCGGCGCTTGCGGCAAACGCCGCCGGCAGGCAGGGGCCGTATTACAGCAACTCCTACGGGATGACCCACGAGGAAATTCCGGTTTCCGGCTGGAACTATCAGGGACTGCCGGGCGTGGCCGCTTACAAGCTGAGCCGCATCATCGGCCCCTCGCAGCGGCTGATGTTCATCGATTCGGCCGATCCGACGACCGACAAGCGGTGGTCTACCCTGAATTACTGGACGCTCAACCGCCGGAACGTCGCCTACCGGCACGGCAATTTCACGAATGTCGGTTTGATGGACGGCCATGTGGAAAGCCGCGGCTGGCAGGATGTCGCCGTCGATCATCTCTGGTTCGGCTTCTATACCGCCAACCTTGCGGACTGATCCGCTTTCCGGAACGGGAAAAATGCGGGAGCGGAGAAGGCGCTGCTTCTCCGCTCCCGCTGCGGTTTCGGGCTGTATGCGGTTATTTCCCGAGGCGTTCGGCGACGCTTTTCTCGTATGCGTCGAGGTCGCCGATGTCGAGCTGCGCCACGCCGGATTTCATCGCGGCTTCGGCCACGCGGCGCGCCACGCGGGGCACGACGCGCGGATCGAACGGTTTCGGAATCACGCAGTTCACGTTGACGCCGCCCTTCGAATCGAACATTCCCGCCGCCGCATCCGCCGGATACGCTTCGGCCAGGACCTTCTTCACGCCGGCCGGAACCGGTTCGGCGGCCAGCTCGGCCAGCGCCTGCGAGGCGGCGAGCTTCATCGCTTCGTTGATATCCTTCGCGCGCACATCGAGCGCGCCGCGGAAAATGCCGGGGAAGCCGAGCACGTTGTTGATCTGGTTCGGGAAGTCGCTGCGGCCGGTGCCGACCACTGCTGCGCCCGCCGCGAGCGCCACGTCCGGGAAAATCTCCGGGACCGGGTTCGCCATCGCAAAGATGACCGGCCCCGGCGCCATCGTTTTCACCATTTCGGCGGTTACGCAGTTCGGAGCGGAAAAACCGAGGAAGATATCGGCGCCTTTGATCGCATCGGCCAGCGTCCGCGCCTCGGTCTCGACTGCGAATTCCGCCTTCTCCGGCGTCAGGTCCGTGCGCCCTTTGCGGATGACTCCTTTCGAGTCGCAGAGAATGAAATTCTCTCTCTTCGCCCCGGCCGTGATGTAGAAGCGCGAGCAGGAGATTCCGGCCGCGCCCGCGCCGTTCACCACGAAACGGCACTCTTCGATCTTTTTGCCGGTGACCTTCAGCGCATTGATGATCGCGGCCAGCGAAATGATCGCCGTGCCGTGCTGGTCGTCATGGAAGACCGGGATATTCATGCGCTTCTTCAAGGTCTGCTCGATTTCGAAACAGGCCGGCGCGCCGATGTCCTCGAGGTTGATGCCGCCGAAGGTCGGCTCGAGCCGCTCGACCGTTTCGATGATCTTCGCCGCGTCGGAGCGGCCCTTTTCATTGAACACCCTGCCGAGGCAGATCGGAACCGAATCGATGTCCGCAAAGCGTTTGAACAGCACGGCCTTCCCCTCCATGACCGGCAGCCCGGCCTCGGGGCCGATGTTGCCGAGCCCGAGCACGGCGGTACCGTCGCTGACTACGGCGACGAGATTTCCGCGCGAAGTGTACTCCCAGACGGTTTCCGGCTTCTCCCTGATTTCAAGACACGGCTGCGCGACGCCCGGCGTGTAGGCCAGCGCCAGATCCTCGGCGGTTTCGCACGGTTTCGATGCGTTCACGGTGATTTTGCCCGGCTTGCCGTCCTTGTGGTAAGCCAGCGCCTTCGCTCTCAACTCTTCTTTGTTCATATCAATTCTCCCCGCATTCAGAAAGTGGATGGTTCCCGGACCGGAATGCCGCGCTCCTTCAGGAACCGCTTGGCTTCCGGAATCGTATAAGTTCCGAAATGAAAAATACTTGCCGCCAGGACCGCATCGGCGTGCCCGGCATCGAGCACCTCCGCCAGATGGTCGAGCGTCCCGGCGCCGCCGGAGGCGATGACCGGCACGGAGACCGCATCGGAAACCCGCCTCGTCAGCTCGCAGTCGTACCCGGCGCAGGTTCCGTCTGCATCCATGCTGGTCAGCAGGATTTCGCCGGCGCCGAGTTCGACGCCGCGCACGGCCCACTCGACGGCGTCGAGTTCCGTGGCCCGGCGTCCGCCGTGGGTGTAGACGAGCCAGCGCTCTTCTCCGGGAACTTTCCGTGCGTCGACGGCCAGCACGATGCACTGGCTGCCGAACCGTTCCGCTCCCTCGCGGATCAGCTCCGGGCGCTGGATCGCCGCCGTGTTGACCGAAGTCTTGTCGGCCCCGGCCAGCAGCATGCGGCGGATGTCCTCCGCCGTGCGGATGCCGCCGCCGACCGTGAGCGGAATGAACACCTGGCTTGCCGTGCGCCGCACGACGTCGACCATGGTTTCACGCGCGTCGCTGCTCGCGGTGATGTCGAGAAAAACCAGCTCGTCCGCCCCCTGCGCATCGTACTGGCGCGCGATTTCGACCGGGTCGCCGGCGTCGACGAGATCGACGAAATTGACCCCCTTGACCACTCTGCCGCCGGTCACGTCCAGGCAGGGGATGATGCGTTTTGCGAGCATTCGGACCTCTCGTTCACTCTTTCAAGTCGGATTATGGATATTTAAATATAGCACCGGATTCCCCGGTTTGCACGGATTTCCCGGAAATTTCCGGCCGGAAATTTGCTTTCCGGCGGCTTTTCGGTTAAATTGTACAGGATGAGTTTCGTTTTTTTACGGAAGGGGGTAACCATATGGATTTTTACGACGTCATTTCCACGCGGCGCAGCATTCGCCATTATTCGGACCGTCCGGTTCCGGACGCCTCGCTCGACAGGATCGCGCAGGCCGTGCAGCTGGCGCCGACCGCCTGCAACCGGCAGCCGTTCAGGATTCTCGCGGTCCGCAATCCGGAGCTTCGCGCCGCGATCTGCCGGGCCTGCCCGCAGCGTTTTCTGCCGGAGGCTCCGGTCATTCTCGTTGCTCTCGGCGATATGAAAAACGCATGGCGGCGGGTCGGGGACGACCACTCCATCGTCGAAATCGACCTCGGCATCGTGTTTGAACACGCGGTTCTCGCGGCGACGGCCGAGGGGCTGTCGACCTGCTGGGTCTGCGCCTACGACCGGAAACGCATGGACGAGGCTCTGAAACTCGGGGAACCGTGGAGCGCGCTCGCCGTCTCTCCGCTCGGTTACGCCTCCGAACCGGCCGCGCCGATCGAGCACAAGCCGGTGCCGGAACTGTTTGAAATCATCGACTGAAAGAATCATATGCCTGTTGAAATGAAAACCATCGCCGGGCCCGGTTTCACCGGGACGGTATACGCCGAAGGCGGCGCCGTCTTCGAACTGGCTGCCGGAGGCCGCCCGCTGCTTCGTCTCGGCCGCACGCGCTGCGGCGGTTTCGCCGAAGACGGCGCGCTGCTCAAAAAGCTCCGCTTTCACGCTTCGCTCGATTCGCTTTCGGCGTCGATCGATACGGCGTCGGTCATTCCGTTCGGTTGCGAATACCTGGTTTCGCGCGAACTTGAAATGGTTGCGGGGCTTGCGCTCTGGACGGTCGACGTCAGCGCCGTTGCACGCGGGATCGTCAGCGCCGTCGAGCTTGAGCCGGTCACCTTTCCGGGGCCGTGGCGGACGCTCGAATATCTGATCTACGGTGAAAAGGAGTTCCGCCGGGTCGAGCCCGGCGAAACGGAGACGGAGTTTTACCGCGGACGCGAGCTGGTCATGTCCGTCCGGCTGACCGCCGCGGACGGCGCCCGGGTCGAATTCAATGCAGGCGGCGATCTCTGGCGTCATCGCGCGGCGATGCACCTGCCGGAGGCGGTGGGCGAGTATGCCCTTTCCGGCGGCGCGGACCGGATCGTGCTGACCCGCAAGGTGTTCGCCTTCGGGGCGGACGCGGTCATCGAAAAACGGCCGTGGCGGTTCCGGAACAGCTTTGCATGGTCTCTCCCCGGCGATACGTTCGCCGCGCCCGGCGACGAGGCGGTGCTCGATTTTGCCGATGTTGCTCTGCCGGAGTCGGGACGCAGGGTCCGCTGCGGCGGGGAGGCGGAATCGCGCCCCTGCCTGACCAGTCCGGCCGCGCGCCGCATTTTCCGGGATTTCGTCCGGCGTTCTGCGGCGGACCTGCGCATCGGGGGGCTGGCGCCCGGCTGCTGCTGCGCCGCCGCCCATCTCGAACGCCCCGGAAAAAAGGAGCTTGAGCATCTCGATCTCGACGACTGCATCAGTTTTTATCTGTGGGGAAACCGGCAGCTTGCCAAAAACGGTCATCATCTGCGGATCACGCCGGCGGCGGAAGGGCCGTTCGCCGGTTCCGTGAGCGCGGCCAATCTGGGTGAGTACCCGCGCCTTCCGCTTGAGGAGCAATAAGGAAAATGAATCTCGAAGAATTGCAGAAAACATTCGGCGCCGACACCGTGACATTCAGGAAAGGGCCGGGCGAATTCACCACCGTCATCATCGACAACGGCGCGGCCGAGGCGGAGATCTGCCTGCATGGCGCGCATCTCATGAAGTTCGTTCCGGCCGGCGCGGTTCCGGTGCTCTGGATGAGCAAATCGAGCTGGTTCGAACCGAACCGGCCGATCCGCGGCGGCGTACCGATCTGCTGGCCGTACTTCGGTGCGGCGGCGGACCCGGCGCTGCCGGCCCACGGCTTCGCCCGGCTTTCGGAGTGGAACCTCGCGGAAATCGATTCCTCTGAGAAAGGGATGACCCGCGTGGCGCTGACGCTTTCTCCTGCCGATGTGACCGCTGTGCCGGTGCCGTTCCCGTTCGAACTCCGGATGGAGTTCGTGATCGGCAAGGTGCTCCAGATGACGCTGACCATGAAGAACTGCTCCGACTCCGAGCAGATCATCACCGACGCGCTTCACACCTATTTCAACGTCAAGTCGGCCGGGGCGATCACGATTTCCGGCCTCGACGGGGTCAGCTATGAGGACCGCGTGGTCGGCGCGAAGGTTTTCGGCGGCGTTCAGGACGGCGACATCCGGATCGACCGCGAAGTCGACCGGGTCTATCTCGATACGGCCGATGCGGTCGAAATCCATGACCCCGGTTATGACCGGACGATTCTCGTCGAAAAATTCGGCAGCGAATCGACGGTCGTCTGGAATCCGTGGATCCGCAAGTCTCAGGCCATGCCGGATTTCGGCGACGACGAGTATCACACGATGGTCTGCATCGAGGCGGTCAACGCCGCGAAGGACCGCCGGATTCTCGCCCCGGGCGCAACTCACGTCATCAGCCAGAAAATCACGCTGAAGTGAGCTGAATCGGGGGGAACCGGGATCCGGTTCCCCCGGGCTGATTCTTCCGCTGTATCCGGGGGAGTGTGTTCAGAGCGCCGGAGTCACTTCAGGTACATCGAATAGTCGACCTCGTCCGGGTGGACATTTCTGGCGCTGCCGGCCAGTGTGACGATGTTCTGCGAAATCCCGTGCCGCAGGTCGTAGACGATATCGGCTTTGCCGACGAGATAATCCCGGTTGCAGATATCCGGAGGCGTCTCCTTCGTGCCGGAATCGGTATCCCGGGTGTGCCCCATGTCCGCCAGAAAAATGATCCGGGAAGGCTGGATTGCCGGGCACGCCGAATTCGACTTCACATACCGCCGCGTATCCTGGTTCGCCGGTTCCGACGCCGGCTTCTGCGGCGAAAGCTTGAACCATTCGGCGAGGCAGCCGAAACGGTTCACCGAATAACCGAGCGTATCGGTGCCGTAGTCCGCAATGCCGGGGCAGCGCAGCACCTTCGTGCGGGCGATGCCGTTGCGGTAGTCGTTCCAGCTTGTCACCTCACCGGTCCAGCCGAGGTAATGGCGCAGCTTCTGGTGCCAGATGTTCTGTTTGAACTGGACGCCTGATTCGGCGGCCGATCCGATGGTATAATAACCGTAATCGTTTTCGTACATCGTTTCGGCCGTGAAAAGCTGCTTCAGGTTGTTCACGCAGGCGATGGATTTCGCCCGCGTCCGCGCCTGGTTCAGCGCAGGCAGCAGCATTGAGGCCAGAATCGCGATTATGGCGATAACGACCAGCAGTTCGATCAGGGTGAAGTGCCGATATTCCGCCGGGAGACGCCGTTTCACCGACGCTGTTTCGAAAAAGTGTTTTTCCATGTTTTGCTTTTCTTTTTGTTGAAGATTGATGAGCTGGAGCGCCGATTAATCCATTCGGGCTATTCCCGGGAGTTCCGGCAACATCGTTTCCGCCTTTGGGTACAGAATTATTTTTTCCGTTGCTCGGGGAATACATCGGTTCGCAGGATCGTGAAATTTTTGTTGTCTTTGAAGGAGATGGCATCATTTGAGATGGAGTCTCCTACCGCAATGACGCCGTTTTTTTTCGGAGTTTTGGAGTTCTGATAACTATTCCCTTCGAAGCGGGCGGATTCAATGCCGCAGACAAACGTCACGGCATTTTCATTCCAGTTGCGTTCCGTGAGCTGCCACGGCTTCACCTGTGGCTGCAGAGAGAGATCACGCAGAATATTGTTTTTCACGACAAGGTTTCTCACCGAAGTGAAAATCATGGCCGAATTGTTGGATTTGTCGATCAGATTGTCGGAGATTTCGATATCGGAATGAACCGGGTAAGGTACTGGTGCTCCTTGGCTGGAGAGATCTTTCACATTGGGCAGCGGCCCTTCAGCGGTGACGGCGATGACGGCAGGAATTTTACGCATTCCATTTCTTCCGCAGTTGATGAAACGGTTTTTGCGAACCACAACGTGATTGCCCGGAGCCGCCTCGTACCACGGTGCGATGCAGGTATTGAGCTGAAACCCGGCAGCATCGATGAACTCGCAGTTCTCCACAATCGCATTGCCGCACTGCAGGACGACGCGGCCTTCGCTGTGAAATTTACTGTTGGCGATCACGATCTGTTCCGGTTGACGGGCTGCCATGATCAGGTCGTTTTTCCAGTCCAGTTCCGCAGGAAGCGATTCAGTGAATTCCACCTCGCAATGACGCTGAGACCCCACCGCTTTTATGCGGGCGACCGTCCGTCTGGCATAGACTGAAAAATCATTGTGCAGAAAGAGCAGCGTATCGCCCGGTTTATCCTGCGGCATCTCTCCGGAGTTGAATTTCGGGTTGTGCATGAGGATGCTGTTTCCCCCGGTCACCTTCTTGACACCGTAGTAGTTGCTGAAAATATTGATGGAATCGTCCTTGGCCCCTTTGATATAGCAGTCGGTGATTGAAATTTTTCCGTAACAGCCGAGCAGATTGATCGCGTCACTGGAGGTCGAGAGCGGCCACGCGGCATAGGGGGCCGGACGGATCTGTATTTTATTCAGCGTAATCCCGTCGAGATACTGGCCGACGATTCCCATACCCTTGCCGGCGTAAATATTGATGTTCTCAAGTTTGTGCCCGACGGAATCATGAAGGCGGAACAATGATCCGGTATAGATGTGATGCCGCAACATGAGCTGCATTCCCTCCTTGAGCGGATGCATGGCATCTGACGCATATATCCGCATGACATTAGGTTGGACGAGCTGTGTCTTCGATACCCGGTGACAGACGAAAAGTCCTCCGTTAACATTCAGAAAATCTTTTCCCTCCACCTCTGCCCACGAAGGAACCGGTTCTCCGCCGCGCGGGCGGTAAACGGGGTTGAAGGCGACATCAAAAATATACTTGTCTGGCGAGATATAAGTGACTTTGCCGCAGGTGAAATGCGGTTCCTTGTAGTCAAGAGTCATGTTTTTAAACGTGACGTTGCGGCAATTCTTCGACCAGGCAAAACACTGGGTCCCATGCAGCATCATCGTTGCGCCGCCGCCGTCGATTTCCAGATCGGACACCTTCTCCAGCCAGAGCACCCAGTGCGGCGGAGTCCAGAGAGAACCGGCAGCCTCTTCGAAATCAAAGATTCCCGGTCCGAAATACAGGCGGCGTGCTTTATTCTCCAACGCAAACGCCAGTGCTTTCCGGACAGCCGCGGTATCATCGACACCGTCCCCCGGAACCGCACCGAAATCGATCACCGAGACCGTTCCGTCGGCAGATCCGGTGGCGGGGGGCGGTACCTCGTTCAGCTTCTTCCACTCCTCACCGGTGGGAATTCCGTCATACACCCGCAGAAAGTTCAATGTCCCTTTCAGCGGGAAGGACCATTTCCCGTAGGGATTGGCATTACCGAAGATCACCTCGGTGTCATACGGAAATGGGGGAGTTCCGAGCCGTGCGTCTCCTTCGAGTTTGCCGTTGATGTAGAGTTTTAACTGGTTCTGATTATTGGCCCGGTCAAACACGGAAACGATGTTGTAAAACTTCCCCGGAACAAGTTTCTGCTGTGAGCGGACGATGATTCTCTCCTTTTTGTCCTGCCCCCAGATCTCCAACGTGACCCGTCCCTGATTGTCGCAGCCGAGCGTATGGTTGAAACCGCGCCGTACGGCGAACGTATACTGCTTTTCCGGCAGTCCGGTCAGCTTCACCTGCAGCGCAATCGTAAGAGATTCGGCGATCTTCGGAGTTCCCAGATGCAGGAAAGAGTCCTGGCCGTTGAATTGAGCCCCCTCTTTTGTAATCGTCAGAGCACCTTTCTTTGAAAGGCGGCATTTCCCATAGTCATCCGGCCTGGTGGAATTCCAGTCGAGTAATTTTTCCGCACCGGAGAGTGAGAGCGACAAACTCAACATCAGAAGAGAAACCATTTTTCTGTTGGGAATACGCATTGCAAAAGACTCCTTTATTTCAGTTCACAGAGAATCAGTAACCGGTATAATTTGAAATATGACCGAACAAGTTGGATTGGTCATTTGTCATTTCCGCGTAGGTGAAGGAATCAACATGCCCATCAAGGAAACCGCAGTTCGACTGGTCCCGGTGGCGGGGTAGAAGATTGTAATTGTTGTCGTTCGGAACCGTCCAGCGGGTATACCAGCACCAGCAGACAAATACCCGGGCCGGAACGATTGTACCGTTTGCTTTCAGGCAACTGGCGTCTCCGATCAGTACGGATTCGGAAGGACGTTTGATTTTGGATATCTTTACTGAAAAACCGTATCCCACTAACCGATGATTGTCCCCCTGCCCGTGAATGCCGATTCCGGATCCGGTGGAATAGTCCAAAGTGGAGGGACAGATCTGTACTCCGGTTGCCGGGTAACCGCTGTTTTCATCAAACCATTTCGGTGGAGGCAGATAGCCTTCCGACAGGAGATTCTCCCACCACTTCTTATTGACTCTTGCGGACCAGCTCGGGCCGAGATTGAGCGGCGTCAGATGTCCTTGATTGTCAGAGGTATATTGGAGCTGTGCACCCATCAGCTGCTTCTGATTGTTCACACACTGAATCTGTTTGGTTTTGGAACGTACATTATTCAATGCAGGCAGCAGCATTGAGGCCAGAATCGCGATGATGGCGATAACGACCAGCAGTTCGATCAGGGTGAACGTTTTCTTCATGACGCTTTCCTTCCGTTTGCGGTTATTTCAGAATGAACGGGTAAAGTTCGGGGTTCTTCGCCTCGCCGATGCCGGGGGCGATCTGCATCCAGCCGTCGCGTCCTTCGCCGTCGTTGTCGTTGACGAGAAGATTGAACTGAATGCCGCGTTTCAGCTGTTCCGGCGCGGCGCCGATTCCGGCGAGCGGGATTGCAATCTCATAAATTGTCACCCTGCCGCGGGCCGATACGGCGAGTTTCGTCCGGGGCTCCGCGAGGTTGTCCGGCCTGATCCAGCAGTGTGTGCCGGGGGAACCGTCCTCCAGCTCCGCGAAACCGAACTCCCAGTGGCCGTTCTGCCCCGGAACGGCGAGCGCGAGCTGAATGCCGTCTTCCATGAAGCTCGAGGCGGCGCCCGGGGACTTCACATGGACGTCGTCGGTCACTTCGACCCGGAACTTCAGCTCCGTATCGTCGGAAGCGAGGAAAATCCGCACACTCTGGTCCTCCGGCCCGGACCAGACCCGGTGCGCCGTGTACGGATTGTGCTCCATCTGGCTCACGAGATTCGCCCGCGAATCGAGCGTGAACTGCGGTTCGGCCGGATACGCGCCGTCGGCGATCCGGGTCGCCACGTTGACCGGAATCGAAATCGAGGACCAGTCGCCGCCGTTCAGCCGGACCTGCAGCTCCGGGCGGACGATGCCGCCGCGCGTGGCTTCCGAAACCGTGACCGGCAGCACGAGTTCGACCGCTTCTCCGGCGGCGAGGCGGCGTTTTCCCGGCGCGGGAGCGTCGATGTTCTCCGGCAGCTTCCAGCGCAGTTCGGCAACGGCCTCCGCCGGGAGCGGGTTGTGCAGCGTCACCCGGATTCCGGACGGCACTCCGGGGGAGGCGGTCACCCGGGTTCCGGCGAAACTCACCACACTCCGGCCGCACTCGGGTGCACGCGCCGCTCCTTTCAGGAGCAGGTACCCCGGATGCTCCGGCACCGGCACGGTCAGCCGCCCGGCGGAGAGTTTCAGCGGCGTCGCATTGCCGAAGAGATCGACGAACTCGGCTTCGGCGGCGTCGGTCAGCAGGGTCAGCGGTTCCTCGACCGTGCCGCGCCCGCTCTTCCAGAAGACCACGGCCTGCCCGTCGTCGCGCCGGAACCAGTGGGCGGTTGTGCGCGGATTCCGGAGAAGCACTCCGCCGTAACGCGCCTGCCCGAGCAGCAGGTTCAGCGTGTTGAATGCGGCGAATCCCTCCTTCGGATACCAGTCATTTGTGACCAGCCCGTAGTTGTGCTCGCAGTAGCCGGGCAGGAACCCGTCGTCGCGCATGTTGAACCAGAGATAACCGCGCGCGCCGGTCGCCCAGGCGTGGACGATCTTTCGGACCACGTTTTCAGCCTGCTGCAGATAGTTCCCGTTGCTGATGTAGAAACCGGTTTCGGTGAAGAAAATCGGTTTCGGCGAGCGCAGAACCCGGCGCATCCGTGCCAGCGGCCCCTCGAGCACCCGCTCGTATTCGGAGAAATCGCCGTGCTGGTGGTAGCCGTGGAAATCGAAGTCGTCCTGTCCCTCCGCCAGCACCTGTTCCTGAAAGCCCGGTTTCGACCGCGCGCCGACGTAGGCGAAGCCGCCGGTGATGAGTTTCGCCTCCGGGTCCGACTTTTTCAGCGCGCGGCGGACCCGCTTCAGGCATTCGAGGTACTCTTCGGCCGTGCCGCGCCAGAAGTCGAGGTCGGGTTCATTCCAGAATTCGTAAAATTCGATTTCCCCTCTGTAATGCTCCGCGAATTTTTCGACGAAGGCTTCGAGCGCATCCGGGTCCGGGGCGCTCTTGTTCCACTCGTTCCAGTCCTTGGCGTTGGCGACCAGTCCGGGCTTCGCGGCCCAGGCGGGCGTATAGGCGACCATGAAGATCTGCCGCATGCCGTACTTCGCATTCATGGCGAGCAGCTCGTCGAGCAGTTCGAAGCGGAACTCGCCGGGCGCCGGTTCCAGCGATTCCCAGGTGAAGCCGGTGCGCAGGAGCTTCGCGCCGATTGCGGCGGCGGCCTGCGATTCGCGTTCGCATTCGGCGCGGCTCCAGCCCTGCTGGCGCATATTCATGCCGATTTCGAACTCCGGGTTGCGCCCCTCCGTCGGGCCGGCCGGGGTCAGGCAGGCGAAGGCCGGGCGGTTCAGACGCTGTTCCCGGCCGGACGCATTGCGGAGCACAAGGTCACATCGCCAGATGCCGCGCGGCGAGGCGGCGGGCCAGTCGAGCGGCCAGGCCGCTTCTTCTCCCGGAGCGAGTTCGAAGGATCGTTCGAAACAACGTTCCGCGCCGGTCAGCGTGTAAAGCCGGAGGCGGGCGGTAAAAACGTTCTTCTCCGGATAGCGGTTGCGGAAACGGAATTTCAGCGGCTTCTCCGCACCGGGTTTCAGGATATTCAGCGGATTGCCGGTGTCGAGCCGGGCTTCGACGGCGTCGATGTCGCGCAGCGTCTCGCGCTTGAGCCCGTCGCGGAAGAGCAGTTCCGCCGGTTTCCGCGCCGGGAACTGCAGGACGACGAGATTGGCGATGCGGACCGGCAGGTCGAGCCGTCCGTCCTTGTTCTTCCCCCAGCTTCCGGCGATGTCGTGCCGGAGATCCCAGACAACCCGGTTCGCTCCTTTCCGGAGCGGTTTCTGCTTCATCGAAAAATTCTCCCCGGCCGCATCGACGAGTTCGAGTGCGAGATTCACGCCGGAGCCGTCGAGCAGTTCGACGTCGAAGCCGACCGCATCCGGCGAACCGATCTCCTTCAAATCGAACATGACCTCCTTCAACCGGCCGATTACGGCCGGCTTGCCGGGCTCGGGAACCTGCCTGCTGCGGACGCGAAGGCCGTCCGGCTCCGGACCGCATTCGAGTTCGCCGGAGGGCTTCCAGCGGGCCGTGTCGTCGAACTTCACGAAGGAGCGGACGACGCGGCGGCTCCCCTCCGCCGTTTCAGGTTCCGGCGTCCGCAGCAGGACGCGGGCCGCCTCCTTCGCCGGATACTGGTGCAGCTGAAGCGCTTCGAGCCGGACCGGGAAATCGACTTTCCCGTTCTTCTTCTCCCCCCATGACCCGATGGCTTCCGATGCGGTCTTCCAGCCGACGCGGTTGAGGCCGGGCTTCAGCGGGCGCTGCGGATAGGCGAAAAACTCGCCGTCGGCATCCTGCAGGCAGAGTCCGAGCGTGGCGCCGCCGCCCGAAAGCAGTTCCGCCTCGAACGCGATCTGCTCCGGATTTCCGGGCGTCTTCTGCGAGCCGGCCTCCCGCAGCGAGTAGACGACCGGCGGTTTTCCCCACTCCGGCGTCTTCGGCGGAAGGAGTTCCAGACCGTCGAAACCGATGCAGAGCGGCAGCGACGGTTCCGCCTTCCACGACTCGGAAGCGTCGAATTTCCAGTCGAACGGCTCCGCCGCAACGACGGCGGCGGTCAGAAACAATGCGAAACAGGGTGCTTTCCGTATCATGCGGGCTCCTTTCCTCAGGCAAATTTCTCGTTGATCTTCCAGAGCGTTCCGCCCGGCTGGAGAACGGGCGAGAGCAGTCGCTGTTCGTGATTTCCGGCCTTCCAGCCCTGCAGGACCCGGAACACCTCGCGGCAGATTTCACCGACCGGCTGGGCGACGCTCGTGAGCGGCGGATCGTTCCGCCGTCCGGCCGCCAGCCCGTCGAAGCCGATGAGCGCGATGTCGCGGCCGGGTTCGAGGCCGAATTCCCGGATCGCTTCCGCCGCGGCCAGCGCGCCGCAGTCGGAAATCGCAAAGACTCCGTCCGGGCGCCGCCCCGATTTCAGGACGGCCAGCATTTTCGCATAGGCCAGCCCCGCGCGGTCGTCCTCAACCCGGACCTCGCAGTCGACCACGGCCGGTTCGAGGCCGGAGAGCTCGGCGATTTCCAGGAAACCCTGCAGTCGCTGAGCGCTCTGCCGCAGCATCGGTTCGCAGAGCAGGACCGCGAGGTCGCGGCAGCCGCTTTCGAGCAGCGCGCGGGCCGCGATCATGCCGCCGCGACGGTTGTCGGTCGCGATATTGCCGACGTTGATGTTGCCGAGCTCGCAGTCGATCACGATGAGCGGAAGCTCGTCGTATTTGCCGAGTACGCCGAGCTGGCGCATCGTGAACGCCTCGGTCGGCGGCAGGTAGACGACTGCGTCGCCGGGTTCGGCCGAGCGTTCGAGCCCGGCGAGAAATTCGTCGTGCGTCCGGACCTGCGTATGGACCACCCGCCGGTGCGCCCGGCGCGCCTCGCGCCGCAGCTCCTCGACGAGCCATGCCGCGTAGTCGTCGTCGGGCTTTCCGCCGACCGGAGAGGTGAAGAGCCCGAGCCGCGGCCAGGCGGCCTCCTCAAGCAGCGTCTCCGCCTGCGGTTCGAGATAGGTGCCGGAGCCGCGAATCCGCCGTACGAAGCCCTCCTGCTCAAGCTCCTTCATGACCAGCCGGACCGTCGCATAGCTGGCCAGCACTTCCGCCGCCAGTTCCTTCTCGGTCGGCATTTTCCGGCTCCCCTCGGCCAGCCGCCGCCGCATGCGGTCCAGAATATATCTGCGCGTCTCCGCAAACAGTGAATCGCCCATTTCACCCTCTCAGTGTCAATAGTGCTAATGAAAAATTAATTTTATTTAGCAATAATTATGACACAGAACAAAACCGATGTCAAGAGTCCGACGATAAAAAAGTTGATTTTCCGCATTCCTGCTTGATTTTGCCGTGGACAGGATTTATTGTAATCCTGTTATGGATTATAAATGACGGGAGAACGATCATGATTTTCGGCCAGAACCTCGGCAGGCAGACGGAGAAGGCGAAACAGGGAATCCTGCGCTATATCTGGGACCGGAAGCTGAAGGCGGGCGACAAGATTCCGGCTCAGGCCGAGTTGAGCCGCCACCTCGGGCTCGGCTGCGCAACGCTCGACCGGGCGGTGAAATCGCTGGTGCAGGACGGTGTTCTCGAATCGCGCCGCCGGGTCGGCGTCTTCGTCCGCAACGCGAGCCCGGAAGGGCTGCCGGGCCGGTCGATCGGCGTGGCCGGGCTGCTGCTCGACACGCCGCACATGTTCAACTGGAGCATGGCCTACGCCCTTCAGAGCGAACTGCAGAGGAACGGCTGCCAGTGTACGATGTTCCCGTTCCGCGACGGTTACCGGAAACACCCGGAGTTTTCCGATTTCCCGGGCCTCGAATACGCGGTCGGCCAGGGCGGGCTGCACGGGCTGATCAGCATCGCGGACTTTTTTCCGGACAAGCTTCTCTCCGGGCTCGAAAATGCCGGGCTTCAGCTCTGTTTCAGCGGTTCTCCGGCACTCGCCGACTGCGGCGTATTCATCGACACGGTCGGCTTTATGCTTGAATCGCTCGAAAAGCTGCGGGAACGGGGGTTCCGTTCCCCGCGCGTGCTGGTCGGGCCCGGTCCGCTGCGTCACTTCAGCCTTCCGCGCCTCGCCCAGTTTCTCGGGCACTGGCCGGAATGCCGGGTTCCGCTCGACGATCTCTATCTCGAGGGCTACGGCCTCGAGCATGGCCGGACGGCGGCCCGGAACGTGCTGGCTCTGCCCCCCGCCGAACGTCCCGACTGCATGGTGCTGTGCGACGACATCATCGCGCAGGGCTTTTTTTCGGAGCTCGTCCGCCGGCAGGGCAGCCGCATCGGCTACATGCCGCCCGGCTTCTGCCTGCGCAACCGCAACGCGCCGATTGATTTTCCGTGCCGCGACGTCGTCAACTACGAGGTCGACTGCCGCAGGATCGCGGAGCTGACGGTGAGGATGCTGCTCACGCGGCTGCGCACCGGCAGCGGCGAACCGGCCGTGCAATGGCTGCTGCCGGCGCCGGAAAAAACGGCGGCGGAGTGAGACGGCCGTAAAATATTGCAAACTTTCCTGATTCCGCTCTTGACATTGGCATCGAAATCCAGTATAATTAATATTGTAATCCAAAAACAGATTAACCGGACCTCCACACAACAGAAGGGATGAAACAATGAAAAGACGGACCTTTACCCTGATCGAACTCCTGGTGGTGATTGCGATCATCGCAATCCTCGCATCCATGCTGCTGCCGGCGCTGAATCAGGCACGGGAACGGGCGCGCAGCGCAACCTGCGCGAACAACCTGAAGCAGTGCATGTCGGCCATGCTGTTGTACGCCAATGACTTCAAGGGACTGATCAAAGGTTACTCCGCCGAAACGTCTCCGGATGTGACCTGGAGCAGTGCGCTGATCGACGACGGTTATCTGCCGGAGGATGCGCCGGTGACCTACTGCGTTTCCCCTTATGATAAATACAGAACCTACGGCGTGCTGAACATCAAGGACAACCAGACCTTTTACAACAGCGTGAAGGCGGAATGGGGCGACTTCGGCGTCGCGCCCCTGCACTGGACCAGGATGTATTTCGATACCGGGCGCATGCGGCAGGCCTCGCGGGTGTTCCTGCTTGCGGATACGTATACGGCTTCCGTCGGAGGGACTTATATGGGGCGGAATTTCTATACCTTTTCTCCGGTTATCGTTTATGAGAACAGCGCCGCAGGCCTGCGTCATACCGGCACCTGCAACATGGCGTTCGGCGACGGGCATGTGGCCGGTCTGAAGAAGAACGACCTGAAGGAACGCGGCTTCACCGTCGCCGTCGAGAACGACGTGCTTAAAACCTCGCTCTGACCATCCGGAAAAGGAAATGAGAACCATGTGGAAAATCACGATCCTGCTGTGCTGCCTGCTGGGCCTTTCGCTGTCGGGTGCCGAACTTCTGACTGAAGGCGGAAGGAGCCGCTATGAAATCGTCCTGCCGGCCGATGCCGTGCCGGCTGAGCAGACCGCGGCGAGGGAATTGCAGTCATTTCTGAAACAGATTTCTGGAGTGGAACTGCCGATTGTCGCCTCCCCGTCCGGTCCGGCGATTTTCATCGGCCAATCTCCGGAAACCGCCTCGGCGCTCGGGATTCCGGACTGGAAGCGGCTGAAGCCGGACGAGATCCGGCTGAAGAGCGCCGGCGGCAATCTGTATCTGGCCGGGGATCGGCCGCGCGGTACGCTCTACGCCGTTTACGAACTGCTGGAGAAGGAGTTCGGAGTCCGCTTCTGGACGGCTGACGCCACGCACGTTCCGAAGCGGGAAAAGCTCGAATTGCCGCAGATTGACCTGCGATATGCTCCTCCGTTCGAAGTCCGGGCGGCCGGTTACGACCTCATCAGGCACGACCCTCGCTTTTCTGCCCGTACCCGGAATAACGGACACGGAGTTGTGGATTCGGTCGAATGGGGCGGTTCGGAGCAGCTGCTCGGCGGCGTCCACACCTTCAGTGAAAACATGCCGCTGTTCTCCCGGGACAAGGATTTTGCGTCCCATCCGGAATGGTTTTCCGAACGGGACGGGAAGCGGGTTCCGCGCCAGCTTTGCCTGAGCAACCCGGAAATGCGAAAGGAGCTGACGCGGCGCGTCCTCGAACGGTTGCGGAATTACCCGGAGACACGTTATATTTCGGTCTCTCAGGACGACAATCACGATTTCTGCCGGTGCGCGGCGTGCGAAGCGTTCGTCAAGTCGCACGGCAGCCAGTCAGACCTGCTGATCGACGCTATTAACCAGGTGGCCGCGGCGGTGGAAAAGGAGTTTCCCGGCGTTTATGTCGAAACCCTGGCATATTACTACACGCGAAGCGCCCCGAAACGGGTCCGGGCCCGGCGGAACGTGGTCGTGCGCTACTGCACGATCGAAGCCGCCAGTTTTCACCCGCTGGAGTCCGAAGCCAACCGGGCGTTGGAGCAGGACCTGCAGGAGTGGTCGCGCATGGCGGACCATTTCATGATCTGGAACTATGTCACCGATTTTACAAAATATTACCAGCCGCACCCGAACTGGCATACAGCGGCGCCTGATCTGCGCTTTTTCCGGAAGTGCGGCGCAATTTCAATCTATGAACAGGGTTCGTGGAACGGCGGCGGGGCAGTCGCCGACCTCGCCGACCTGCGGGCATGGCTTCTCAGCAAGCTGCTCTGGAATCCGGATCTCGACACGGAGAAGCTGATGGATGAATTCGTCACCGGCTACTACGGCCCCGCGGCCCCGGCCGTAAAGAGTTATCTGCAGGTGATGGAACAGTCCGCCCGGCGTCGTCCCGACTGCCGGAACACCTGCTATGCGCCTTCCACGGCAGGCTGGCTGGAGCCTGCCGTGCTGGTGAAAAGCTACCGGGAGATGGAACAGGCCTACGGGCGCGTCAAGGATGATCCGGTTTACGGGCCGCGCATGGCCGCCGCGACCGTGCCGATCCGCGCGGCGCTGCTTGAGCGCCGGGAACTATTGAGCCCGCCTGCCGGAAAACGGCTGCCGGAATTGCAGGACGTCGATGTGAATCAGGCTGCCGTCGAAACCGTTTCCCGGATGAAGCGGGCCGGAGTTGCCCGCGTGAATGAGGGTGGACTATCCCCCGATGAGTGGGTGGAACAAACCGCCCGGGGGTACGGAGTGCTCCCGAATGACGGAGAACGCCCGACTGCGGCCGGCTCCGGCCCTTACCATGCTTGGAGCATCCGCAAGGCGGCCGAGCTGCACGCTCTGGGCCGGGAGCTCTTCTGGGAGAAAGACCCGGCGGCCAGCGTCGGCGAAGCGGCCCGGATGCCGAACACTCACAATGAATGGCATATCCAGGGTTTCGGATTTCCGGCCGGAACATTCGAGCTCTATGCCGAGCTGCGCTGCGACAGCGGTGCTCCTGCCGGAAACGCAATCCGGGTCGGCACCTACGACTGGAGCAGGCGCCGGGAATTCCACCGCGACATCCCTGCCGCCGAGATCTCAGGAGAGAACTATCGGGCCGTCCGGATCGGGACGGTGACGTTGAATGACGACATCTGCATCTTCATCGCGCCGGTCGTCAATCCTGCCGTCCGGAATGTCTGGATCGACCGGATCATCCTGATCCCCCGGAAGAGCGGAAGATAATGCGCCGCATCTTCCTCATCCTGTTCGTCCTGCTTGCGCTGGCATCGGCTGCGACCTGGTACACGCTGCAGGAGCGCTCGGCGCATCCGCAGATCGTCTGGACCGCCGGGCTTTCACCGGACCGGGTCGAACAGGTCGAAGCGTTCCACGGGTGGCTGCGCGCAAACGGGTATGTCGACAAGGACGGCGAACTGCTGTTTACCGTCCGGCTCGAGACGACCGACAACCAGAGCGCGTTGATCCAGGCGGTTTCCGGCATGGCCGGCGATCTTATCGATCATGTGCCTGTAAAGCGGTTTGCTCCGATGGGCGTCCTCGAGGAGATCACCGGGTTCGCCCGTGAAAACGGGCTCGACCCGGCCGCCGGATACGGCGAGGCGGCCGGCGACCTGCTGATGTACGGCGGGAAGCAGTACGCATATTTCTGCAATCTCGCCACGCGCGGACTTCTCCTCAATCTCGATCTGTTCGAAAAATACGGCGTCGAACCGCCGCCGGAGGAGTGGACTCCGGCCGACTTTGAACGGATCGGCCGGGAATTCGTCCGCAAGGCGAACGCGGGCCGTCCGCGGCAGGAGGTCTTCTTTTCCGGCGCCATGCCGCAGGCCATCCTGCCGCTGGCCCGGAGCCTCGGCGCGGACGTCTTCAACGAGACGCTGACCGCTGCGACGCTGACGGACCCCGCCTTCGTCCGGGCGCTCGAAACCTATTACGGCTGGGTTTACCGGCATCACCTGATCCCGACCGCCGCCGAGGCCACCTCCACGGAGAGCGAGGGCACCAGCGTGAACAGCGAAGCGACGCCGCAACTCGCGGCCGGCCGCTACGGCATGATCCTGACCGGCCGCTATGTGAATATGGATCTGCGCCGGTTCCGGAACGGCAGATTCCGTCTCGCTTTCGTGCAGCTGCCGGAATGGGAGTACAAAAACCTGGTCACCACCTCGCGCAACACCGCGATCTACAAAGGCTCGAAACACAAGGAGCAGGCCAGGCTGTTCCTGAAGTTCCTGGCGGCGAAGGAGTACAACGATCTCATCATCCGCAGCTCCGACGGACTGCCGCCGAATCCGGAGTGGGCAGAGGGCAATCCGGAGTTCCGGACCCCGCCGGGGCGGGAGTTCGAGGGAGATCTCCACGACAACGAACTCAAATGGACGCTTTCGATCGGGATTCCGGAAAGCCAGAGTCCGTACTATCCGCTCGGCGACAATAAACTCTCCTACGCCTTTGCGAAGGTCGAAAGCAAACTCGCTTCTCCGGAGGAGGCGCTGAAGCAGGCGGAGGAGGCGATCAATTACTCGATCCGGTCAACCGTCGAAGGAACCGCCTCGCTGCAGGAGGAGTACCGCGCCGCCTGCGAACGTCAGCGGCAGATCGACCACCGGAAAGCCGCCGGAGAGAAGATTCCGGCCGGCTGGATCCGAAATCCGTTCTACCGCAAATTCTACCGCGACAGGGGAATGCTGGCCGATCACTGACCGTTCGGCGACGGACTGTCCGCCCGGGCAGTCCGGCCCGGACTTTCGCCGCACTCTGCGCCGCGCGGCGAAAGTCCTCCTCCGGCTCAATCCTGGGTGCGGAGGATCATCTGAATGGAAGTGCTGCCGTTGCTCGGCGCCGGAACCCGGTCCAGGTTCGCCAGCATCCGCTGAACCGATTCGTCCATGGAACGGTTTCCGCTGCGCCTGATGATCCGCGCATCGGTCACCCGGCCGTCCCCCGCGATCGCAAGTTGAATCGTGACCTGGGGACGCGCATCGCCGAGCAGCGACCCGGGCGGTTCGGACCAGCGCATTTTGATGTAGTTGCCGAGCCGGCTCCAGTAACGTTCGTCTTCGCCCTTTGCTCCGCCGCCGGGTGTTCCGTTGTTCTGCTTTCCGTAAGTCTGCGCCCGGTCGGCGTTTCCGATCGGAACGGCCATGTTCGTGTTGCTGCCGCCGCCGTCGCCGTATTTCGTCGCATTCCTGCGCGCAAGGGCGACCTGTTCGGCGGCGGAGAGCTGCCGCGGGCGCTGCTGCGTCGCCGGTTTCCGCTGCGTCGTCTGCCGGGCCGGCTGCTTCTGCACCGGCTTTTTCACGACCGGCGGCTTCGGCGTCGGTTTCCGCACGACCGGCGGTTTGGGGCTCGGCTTCTTCACCGCCGGTTTCGGGACCGGCGGCGGCTCGGGCGGTTTCGGGGACGGCGGCACGGGTTTCGGCGGCTCCGGAGCCGGCGGTTCGGGCGCCGGCGGTTCCGGCGGACCCGGATTCGGCGACGGACGCAGCCGCGACGGCGGCCCGACCTCTTCTCCGGTCGAAAGCGGCCCGACCAGCTTCACCTTGAACGCACTCTCCTGCGGAGTGAGCCAGTTCCGGTAAAGCACATAGCCGAGCGGCCCGAAGATCACGAGGCAGTGGATGGCGACAACCTGCGCTCCGATCGAAAAACGGAGCTTGTGCGATGTCAGCGGCTGCGGCTCCTGCGGCCGCAGCGGCGGGGCGACCGGATTCTGTCTCATTTACTTGCCCTCCGCTTGTGTGACCAGTGAAACATCCTGAAAACCGGCGCGGCGAATCAGCGCCATAAGCTCGATCACATCGTTGTAGGTGCGCGAACCGTCCGCCCGCAGCAGAAGCTGGGTTTTGGGCTCGCTCTCCTTCAGCCGCGCCAGGAGCGCCGGCAGCTCTTCGCGCGTGACCGTATCCTTGTCGAGCATGATCGTGCCGGTCTTGGTCAGCGTCACGCTCTTGAAATTGTCCTCCGGCAGCTTGTCGCTGTTCATCTCCGGCGGAGAAATGTTCGTGCCGTACTCCATCAGCGGCATCGTGATCATGAAGACGATGAGGAGCAGGAACGTCAGGTCCAGCAGCGGCGTGACGTTGATCTGGTCGATGGCGGCCATCTGCCGTCTTTTGCGGCGGCCCCTCATCTCACTCCTCCTCCCCCGCGGCGGCCGCTTTCGCCTCGGCGGCCAGCTCCCGGGCGATGCTCAGCTGTTCGAGCTTGATCCGCGCCATGAATTCATCCGAAAAGTTGTCGAGCTGGGTTGCGATGTTGCGGATCGTCGAAGTCAGCAGATTGTAGCCGATCAGCGACGGAATCGCGACGACGAGCCCGGCCACCGTGGTCAGCAGCGCGCCCGCCACGCCCGGCGCCAGCGCCGAGAAATCCGACTTTCCCGCCGCCGCGATGCCGCAGAAGGCGAGCATGACGCCCCAGACCGTGCCGAAAAGCCCGAGGAACGGGCTTACGCTGACCATCGTGGCCAGGAAGCCGACCCGGGTTTCTAGTTCGATCTCCTGCCCCGAGACCTCGCTGATCAGGACCGCCTCGATCGCGTTGTACTGCGCTTCGGAGAGTTTGGTCGGGCGCACCGAAATGCCGGAACTGTGGCTGAAGGTCGCCGGGTCGCTCTCGTAGAATTCGAGCAGCTTTTCGACGCCCTGGTTGTAGATCTGCGCGGCCGGGCTCGCATTGCCGGCCGCCTCGCGCAGCAGCTGCGGATTCGTGATGGTCTTCTTGTTCGACTTGAAGCGCGCGACGAACTGGCGCGACAGCTTTTTCGCGCGGTAGAGCGAAATGCCCTTTTCGATCATGACCGACCAGGTGAAGGTCGAGATGACCAGCAGGAGGACGACGATCCCTTTGCCGACCATGTCGCTGTTTTCAAACGCATAATAAACGCCGGGGGAGGCCGCGATGACGGATGGAAGTGAGAACATATTGAAAAAACTCCGAGAAAGTTGAAATAACACCCTTTATAAAATATAATACAGGGATTATATTCTACAAATGTATGTATGCGACAAAATCCAAAAAAATGGAGAAAAACATGGCACAGGAAAAACTCGTACTCGGTTTCGACGTCGGCGGAACCAAAATCGGCGTCGGCCTCGGCTCGAGCGAAGGCAGGATTCTCGGCAAGGCGCGCATCGAAAATGTCGATACTTATCCGGAAGACGTCCTGCCGCAGATGGTCGCCGAGGCGAAGAAGCTCGTCGCCGGAGCGGGCCTGACGATGGCCGGCATCGCGGCTTTCGGCATCTCCGCCCCGTTCCCGGCCGATCCGGCCAACGGGATCATGACCGCGCCGACCAACAACCGCCACTGGCGCAATGTGCCGATCCTCCAGTACCTGCGCGACGGGCTCGGGCTGCCCGGCTGCTTCGAGAACGACGCGAACTGCGGCGCGCTCGCCGAATGGTTTTTCGGCGCCGGGCGCGGCTGTAAGGATTTCATCTATCTGACCATGAGCACCGGCATCGGCGGCGGCATCATCGCCGCGAACCACCTCGTCCGCGGCGGCCGCGCCCTCAGCGCCGGCGAACTCGGCCACATCTGCGTCGAGCTCAACGGCCGGCAGTGCAACTGCGGGCTCAAGGGGTGCTACGAGGCGTATGCGGGCGGCCGCGCGCTCGCCCAGCGCATGCAGGAGGAGCTCCGGAACAAACCCGACAGCATGATCATGCAGCTCGTCGACGGGAACGTCGGCGCGATCGACATGGTCCCGCTCGAAAAGGCGGTCCGCGCCGGCGACCCGTACGCCGTTGCGCTGTGGGACGAGATGAGCCTCCGCAACGCGCAGGCGTTCGGCATGTTCATCAACATGTTCAATCCGGAGCGGCTGGTGCTCGGCACGCTCGCCTGGGCGGTCGGCGATCTCTACACCGACCCGATCAGGAAGTACCTGCCGCAGTTCTGCTGGAAGGAACCGATGGAGGCGTGCGAAATCGTCTCTTCCGAACTGCGCCGCGACATCGGTTATTACGCCGGCGTCGCCGCCGCACTGAACTACCTGAAGGAACAGGACGAAAAGAAGCGCTGACCGCCGGAAAGGGACGTCTGGTTCAATGGAAAAAAATTTCCTCCTCGGCCTTGACGTCGGCGGAACCAAGTGCGCCTGCATTCTCGGCGCGGCGGTTTCCGGCGGCGGCATCGAAATTCTCGACAAAGTCAAATTTCCCACCGCCGAGGCCGGGACGCCGCGGCAGTGTCTCGAACGGATGGCGGAGCTCGGGCTCGAGCTCTGCTCCCGGCACGGCGTCGCGCACGAACGGCTGCGCGGCTGCGGCGTCTCCTGCGGCGGCCCGCTCGACAGCCGCCGCGGCGTAATCCAGTCCCCGCCGAATCTGCCGGGCTGGGATGAGGTCCCGGCGGTTGATATTCTCGGCGGCCGGCTCGGCATTCCGGTCCGGCTTCAGAACGATGCGAATGCCGGGGCTGTGGCCGAGTGGAAATTCGGCGCCGGTCGCGGCGTTCGGAACATGGTTTTCCTGACCTTCGGCACCGGGCTGGGCGCCGGGCTGATCCTCGACGGGCGGCTTTACAGCGGCATCGGCGACTCGGCCGGCGAGTGCGGGCATATCCGGCTCGCTCCGTTCGGGCCGGTCGGTTTCGGCAAGGCCGGCTCGTTCGAAGGTTTCTGCTCCGGCGGCGGCATTGCGCAGCTCGCGGCTGTGCGGGTGCGTGAACAGCTTCAGCTCGGGAACCGGGTTGCATGGTGTCCGTCGCCCGAAGCGATTCCGGGGCTGAACGCCAAAATCGTCGGCGATGCGGCCGGGGCAGGGGATCCGCTGGCGCTGGCGGTTTACGCCGAGTGCGGCGCATATCTCGGGCGCGGCCTCGCCGTGCTGATCGACCTGCTGAATCCCGAACTCATTGTGATCGGCAGCGTGTTTGCGCGTTCGGAGTCTCTGCTGCGCCCCGCGATGGAGCGGAGCATTGCGGAAGAGGCGCTGCCGGGCGCCGCTGCCCGCTGCCGGGTCGTTCCGGCGGCGCTGGGCGAAGCGATCGGGGATTATGCGGCGCTGGCATTGGCGCTCGGGGAGTATTGAATGATGGCGTTTCAGGTTCAACAGTTGAATGTCGGCGGGTACGATCATAATTTCTCGTATCTGGTTGTCGCGGACAACGGCGATGCGGCGCTGGTCGACCCGACCGGCGATTGTGAAAAAATCCGCAGGGCGGTCGAAGCGGCGGGGCCGCTCACGCCGCGCTATATCCTGCTGACGCACGGCCATCAGGACCATTCCGAGTGTCTCGGCGAGGTCTGCAGCTTTTTTCCGGCCGGGATCGCCAGCCACCCGAATCATCCGCTTTCCGGACGGATCAAGCTGCATGACGGCATGCGTCTGCCGTTCGGCGGCGGCTGGATCGAAGCGATTGCGATGCCGGGGCATACGCGTGATTCGATCGCCTTCCGGCTCTCCGACGATTCGGCGCTGTTTACCGGCGACACGCTTTTTGTGGACTGCATCGGTTTCTGCCGGTCGAAGGATATGTTCGACACCATCACGAAAAAGCTCCTGCCGCTGCCGGACGGCCTTGTGGTCTATTCCGGCCACGATTACGGTTCCGTGCCGTTCCGGACGCTGGGGGAAGAGAAAAAGTTCAACCCGTATCTGAACTGCCCGACGCTCGAAGCGTTCCGGCAGCAGCTGCGGCATCTGGAGTGAGGTCCGCATGGCCCCGTCGATGATTTTCATGATCGTTTTCGATGCGCTGATTCTGCTCGGCGCAGTGATCCTGTTCCTGCGTCCCTCCTTCACATTGAAGCTGCTGACCTGGATTCTTCGGCACACGCTGGTGCGGCTGCGGGTGGAGGGGCTGGAGAACATCCCGGATTCGGGCCCGGTGCTGATCGTGTCGAACCATGTTTCGCTGATCGACATGCTGCTGATCCAGTCCGTCTCGCGCCGCCCGGTCAGATTCATGGTCCATCAGGAGGTGCTGGAGTTTGTGCCGACCCGTTTCATCTTCTGGTATCTCGGGGTGATCCGGGTGCCGTCGATCCGGCGGCCGAAGGCGATGCAGCGTTTTTTCCGGCGGGTACGCGGCGAACTTCGCAAAGGGGAGGTGCTCTGCCTGTTTCCGGAGGGGGGAATCTCCGGCAACGGCGGGCTTATGCGTTTCCGTTCCGGCGTTGCGCCGCTGCTGCCGGCCGGAGTTGACGTTTCGGTCATACCGATCCGGATCGGCATGCTCTGGGGCAGGTTGTTTTCCGTGCATGACGGAAAACTCAAATACCGCGCTCCGCGCTCGCTGCCGCTGAATTTCAGCCTCCGCATCGGCGCGCCCGCTTCGACGGGGCTCTCGGCGTTTCAGTTGCGCCAGCTGATTTCGGAGCTCGGCGCCGAGGCGGAAGCCGCTCCGCAGCCGGGCGAACTGCCGCTGCATGTCGCGTTCGCAAAGCGGGCGAAGCGCCATCCGTTCGCGGTGACCTATCTCGATGCGGACGGCACGAAGCTGACGAATTTCGAGATGCTGGTCCGGGCCGCGCTTCTGTCGCGCCGTGTGAGGGCGCTCGGGACGGAATCGCGTTATATCGGCGTCCTGCTGCCGAACTGCACTTCGATGGCGGCCGCGATGTTCGGCGTGCTTTTCGCGGGGCGCACTCCGGCTGTCATCAATTTCAGCGCCGGCGCCGAGGTCGCGCTCGAAGCCGCCTCCCGTGCCGGAATCGGGAAGATCCTGACCAGCCGGAAATTTCTGCACAAGCTCGGCTGGGAAGAGAAACCCGGCATGGTGATCCTCGAGGATGAAGCGAAAAAAATCACGAAATCCGAAAAACGCGCGATGATCCGCCTGGTTCTGCTGCTGCCGTTCCGGATGCTGATGCGCCGTCTGGCGCCGGAGAGCGCGTTCAACGCCGGCCGCGAGGCCGTGCTGCTGTTTTCAAGCGGATCGACCGGCAGGCCGAAGGCGGTGCAGCTCACGCACCGCAACATCAACTGCGACCTCTGGGCGTTCTGGCGGATGATCCTCTGGAGCCGGCGGGACCGGATCGTCGGAAATCTGCCGCTCTTCCACGCTTACGGCTTTACGGTCGAATTCGCGTTCCCGGCGCTTTCGGGGACCCCGGTGGTCTACCTGCCGAATCCGCTCGACGCGGCCGGGGTCGTCAAGGCGATCGACGAGTACGACATCACGCTCCTGACTGCGACGCCGACCTTCCTGCAGGGCTACATGCGCAAGGCGAAGCCGGAACAGCTCAAGTCGCTGCGGCTGGTCATCACCGGGGCCGAGAAGCTGCGGCCGGAGCTCGCCGCGAAGTTCCGCGACATGACCGGGCTCGAGATCATCGAGGGGTACGGCTGCACGGAGCTCTCCCCGATCGTGACCATCAATCTCTGCAACTCGATCTATCTGCTCGGCAGGCATGCGCACCATCCCGGCAGCATCGGGATTCCGCTGCCCGGCATTCACGTGCGGGTGGTCGATCCGGAGAGCGGCGTCGAGCTGGGTCCGGATGAGCCCGGCCTCATGCAGGTCAGGGGCGGCATCGTCATGAAGGGGTATCTGAATGATCCGGAGCAGACTGCCCGCGTGATCCAGAACGGCTATTACAACACCGGCGACATTGCGAGGATCGACCGCGACGGTTATGTCTACATCACCGGGCGCGCCTCCCGCTTCAGCAAAATCGGCGGCGAGATGGTGCCGCATGAACTGGTCGAGCAGGCGATCGCGAATCTGCGCGGCAGCGAGGAACGCGAAGTCGCCGTCGCCGGCCGCGGAGACCCGAAGCGCGGCGAGCGCCTCGTGGTGTTCTATACGCCGGATGATTTCGATCCCGCCGCCGTGGTCGAGGAGCTGCGGAAGGAGAAGCTGCCGAATCTCTGGATTCCGAAGACGGAGGATTTTGTGAAGCTCGACCGCCTGCCGCTGCTCGGCAGCGGCAAACTCGATCTGGCCAAATTGAAAAAACTCGCGGAGGAGCAAGCAAGCGCATGAAAAAAATCGTCTGCCTCGGGTCGTTGAATCTCGATCACGTCTACCGGCTCGATCACTTTGTCCGTCCCGGCGAGACGCTGGGCTCCGAATCCTATTCGGTCGGCTGCGGCGGGAAGGGGCTGAATCAGTCGATCGCCCTGGCCCGGGCCGGTGCGCCGGTCATGCATGCCGGCCGGATCGGGCATGACGGCGGTATTCTGCGTTCCGCCCTTGAAGCGGCCGGGGTTGACGTCTCCCTGCTCGTCGAGGGGGACGTTCCGACCGGACATGCGATCATTCAGGTCGATGCGAAGGGAGAAAATGCGATCATTCTCTACGGCGGCGCGAACCGGCGGATCACCGAAGCTGAAATCGATGCGGCGCTCGACGCGGTCGGGGACGGCATCCTGCTGCTGCAGAACGAGATCAATTCGCTCGGAACGATTCTGGAGAAGGCGCATGCGCGGGGAATCCGGACCGCGTTCAACTTCGCCCCGTTCGACCCGGAGGACGCGAAAACGCTGCCGCTCGGACTGCTGAGTTACCTCATCGTGAACGAGATCGAAGGCGCCGGCGTCGCCGGCGTCGCGGAGCCGGAGGCGATTCTCCGGACGTTGAAGGAGCGTTATCCCGGCTGCCGGGTCATCCTGACGCTCGGCAAGGCCGGGGCCGCCTTCCTCGGCGACGACGGCGTCATGGTGCCCGTTCCGCCCTGTCCGGCGGAGGTGGTCGATACGACGAGCGCCGGCGACACGTTCATCGGCTATCTGTTCGCCGGGCTGCTCGAAGGAATGGAATTGAAGGCCGCGATGGAGCTGGCCGGCCGGGCTTCCGCAATCACGGTGAGCCGCGCCGGGGCAGCCGATTCGATTCCGTTCCGGAAGGAGCTCCGGTAATTACGGCTGTCCTGCGGCGAAGCGGGTGCAGAGCGCGGTGAGCTTTTCGGCCTTTTTCCGCCACGCGTCGCCGGGGTTTCTCAGCTCGCAGAGCGGGGTCGCCGGGTCGAAGCTCGTGACATAGCTTCCGTCCGGCCGCACCGTGACGAGGTTGAAAAGCGGCAGGAACTCCTCAATGCGCGCGCGCTCGCTTTTCTTGGCCAGATCGCTGTCCACAAAGATGACCGGCGTCCCCATCGCGATGCACGGCAGCGCGACGTGAATGCGCGAGGTGATGACCAGCCGGGCGCGTGCAAGGCGTTCCAGCAGCTGTTCGGCCAGCTTGAAACGGGCTTCCGGCGCGGGAAATGCGTTCGACGGGTAGTCGCAGGTGCACTCTTCTTTCCGCTGCCCGACTCCGGCCAGCAGCCGGTTGAGCAGCGCCCGGCGTCGTCCGATCCGGAATAATCTGCCGTTTTTCAGCGATTTCACGAAGGCGTTCGGACTTTTAAAGCAGCTTCGCAGGGTCGGCGCCTTGAAGAGGGCGTCCGCCAGCAGGACGGGGGAGTCCGGGGTCGGCGACCAGCGGTAGCTGCGATGGAGCGTCAGCGTAAGGCAGCCCGAATTCCAGGCAGGAATCCCGTGCGCTTCGAGTACGGCCCGGCTCTGTTCGTCCCGGCAGCCGATCGGCGCGAAACGGCGCAGGTAATCGGCTTTCCGGGGAGACAGCATCGCATCGGCGTGTTTCGGGTTGATATGGAATGCGACGAAGAGCGGTTCGATGTCGGGCGACGGCGGCCAGTTTTCCGGATGGAACATGAACCAGCCGTTCATGATGAGCCGGATCTTTTCCCCGCGGTATCCGTGGAGTTTTTCCCGGTTCAGGAACCGGTCGACCTGCGGCAGGAATTGACGCGCGGCGATACTCTGCACATAGTCGCCTACATTGAAATGCCGCTTGAATTCGTAAGAGAGCAATCCGTACTTCATGGAACCTTTATTCCGGCAGAACCGGCCTGCCATTCACGGCGATAGTCCGTTCAAAGAGTTGAATATACTGTCCGGCCACGGCACGCCAGGAGTTGGCTTCCGCCGTTTCGCGCGCGGCGGCGCGGAACCGGTCAAGCGTACCCGACTCTCCGGCGGACGCTTCGAGGGCGTCGGCCAGCGCCTCCGGGTTTCCGGGCGGCACGAGACGGCCGTTCACGCCGTCGCGGAGCAGCTCGCGGATGCCGGGAATGTCGGTTCCGATAAGCGCGCAGGAGCTTGCCATCGCCTCGAGCACCGTCATCGGCATGCCCTCCACCACGGAGGGCTGCAGGAACAGCCGGCAGCGGCTCATCAGCCAGTCGCGTTCCGCCGCATTGACCTGGCCGATCAGGAAAACGTCGTTTTCGAGACCGTGCTGGGCGATTTTCGCGCGGATCGCCGCCTCTTCGCGGCCGGTTCCGGCCATCAGGAGCGGCGGGCGGCCGACGCCGCGCTTCTTTAAAATTCCGAGTGCATCGATGAGGCAGGTCAGCCCTTTATTCGCATGGAGCCGGCAAAGCGTCAGGTCGAAGCCGCGTTCGGCTGCCGGAACCGGCAGCCGCCCCGCGAGCGACGGCGGTTCGGGCGGCGGCAGCGGAATATCCGCGCCGTTGCCGATATAGAACGCGCGGCGGAAACCGACCATCGCGTCGATCGTGTCGCAGACGCCGCGGCCGACGCCGGTGACGGCGCTTCCGGAGGTCATCGCCTCGATCATCCGGCGGTTCGTGACCGGTTTTTTCCGCAGGCGCGAGCCTTCGCGCACATCGCCGACATGGGAGGTCATGACGGTCGGAATTCCGAGCTTGCCGCTCATCTTCCAGCCAAGGTATCCGGTCGGATAAATCTGGTGGGCGTGGATCACGTCGAAACGGTATTGACGGTGCAGGCGGGTCAGCATCCGCTTCGGCGCTCCGTTGAACCACACTTCGGACATGCTGCGCTTGTAATAGCAGACCGGATAGTCGAAGGCGGGTGCCTCTTTCATGCCGCGCGGCGTCTTGGCGAGAACCGCGACCCGGTGTCCCATGGCGATATATTCTCTGGCGAGCCGGTCGATCACGATCTCCATACCGGCCACCTTCGGGAGGAAGGAGGCGGTGAAGAGGCATATGTTCATAAACCCGGAGGCCCTTTCTGCTGTTGCTGCGGAACTGAATTTCCGATACAATAACGCAGATGCCGCTCCATGTCAAGGGCGTACCGCAGAAATTTGCGTACAATCGGAGCCCTCCTGACTGCGGTTCGGCACGGAACATACGGACCGCCCGGCCGTTCCCGGCCGGTTTCTCCGGCACGGGGGAAATGAAAGGCGGGGCCGGGGGATTTTCAGGTCTTTTCTTCCGGCTTCCGGCTTGAAAAAGAGGGTTTCCGGCGATATTTTCTCTGCATGCTTATCTATGTGAAAATCACGAATTTTGCGTTGATTGAGGAGTCCGAGCTGGAGTTCGGGCCCGGTTTCAACGTCGTCACCGGGGAATCCGGGGCGGGCAAATCGATCCTGATGGGTGCGGTTGAGCTGCTGCTCGGCGGCCGGGTCGACAAGGGAGTGATCCGCAACGGGTGCGACCGTTGCATGGTGTGCGGCGGATTTGCCGTGCCGGCGGGGCTGGCCGGTGCGGTCGGCGCGATTCTCGTTCCGGCCGGAATTCCGTTCGATCCGGCGGAGCCGCTGCAGCTGCGGAGGGTGATCGGGCAGTCGAGCGTCCGCAATTATGTGAACGACACGCCGGTCAGCGCGCGGCTGCTGGCTTCGGTCGGGGAGCAGCTGATCGATCTTCACGGCGCGAACGAGCAGCTTTCGCTGACGGTCCCGGCCCGGCAGCTCGATTTGCTGGATCGTTACGCCGGTGCGGAGGAGGCGGCTGCCCTCTGCGGCAGGATCGCCGGAGAGCTCGAAGCCCTGGCGAAGGAGCGCGAGGAGTTCGACCGGCAGACGCCGGACGAGGCCGAGCGGAGCCGTCTCGAGCTTCAGCTCGAAGACATCGACAAGGTCAACCCGGCGCCGGGCGAGGATGAAGAGCTTTCGGCTCGGTTCAAGGTGGCGGGGAATTCGCGGCAGGTGCTTGAAACGGCCGGGCAGCTGACCGCGGCGCTGACTGAGGGGGAAGACTCGGTGGCAGACCGGCTCGGGAGCGTTTACCGCAGGCTGCTCGAACTGTCGCGCATCGATGAGGCGCTGGCGGCGGGGCTGCTTGAGGAGTGCGACCGGATTCAGGAAGATGTGAGCGCGCTTTCGGGCCGCGTTGCGGAGCTGGCGGACAAAGTGGACCTGGACCCGGAGGCGCTGGCCGCGATTGAGAGCCGGCTGGGAGAATTGTTTACGATCAAGCGGCGTTACGGGCCGACGCTCGAGCAGGTGCTGGCGGTGCGCGGGGAGGCGTTCCGGCGGCTGGAGCTGTACCGGAATACCGCTGTGCGCCGCCAGGAGTTCGAGCGCCGGAAGGCGGAGCTGACGGCTGAGCTGCGCCGGGCGGCGGAAAAGCTGTCGGCGCTGCGGAAAAAGAAGGCGGCGGAGTTTGCGGAGCGGGTGCGTTCGAAGCTCGGAGCGATCGGGTTTGCGAAATGCGTGCTTGAGGTGGCGTTTTCGGAAGTCGAGCCGGGGCCGAACGGGATGGACCGGGTTGAGCTTCTGTTCAGCGCGAATGCGGGTGAGAGCGTGCATCCGTTGCGGAAGATTGCGTCGAGCGGGGAGTTGTCGCGATTGATGCTGGCGCTGAAGACGGTGCTGGCGGACGCGGATTCGATTCCGGTGGTGGTGTTTGATGAGATCGACGTGAATATCGGCGGCGAGACGGCGAACCGGGTGGGCGAAGAGCTGCACCATCTGGGCCGGAACCGGCAGATTTTGTGTATTTCGCATCTGGCGCAGGTCGCGGCGCGTGCGGACCGTCATTTCCGGGTGGAGAAGCACACGGAAGAGGGACGGACGTTTTCGGAGTGCCGGGAGCTGGATGCGGAAGGGCGTGTGCGGGAGATCGGGCGGATGCTCGGCGGCGGGGAGTCGGCGGTGACCCACGCGCGCGCTATCCTGAGTAAAATCAAAGAGCAATAAGAGCTTATCCCTGAATAAGCTCTAAGTCGGGGAGCGAAGCGATCGGGTTCAGGGCCTTTCGGCCCTGGCGGGATTCCAAAGGCTGCGCAAGCCTTTGGTGGAGTTTGAGGCCAAGCCTCAGGCAGACCCGTGCGAAGCTCAATCCGGACAGTCCGCAACCGAGTTGCGGCGCTTCGAACGGTGTGAGCGACGCGGCCGGAGGCTGCGGAGCGGTCGAAGGGGCCGAGGCGTAGTTGCCGCCGTAAAACCGATGATGCACCGGACCGGCAGGCGATGGTTGAATGCGGGCTGACAGTGTGATTGGCCGGAAGAGGGAGGCGCCCCTTCCGGGGCGCGGTCTGTCGCCCTCCGGGCTCAGACCGTGTACGCTGCGCGTACATTGCCTCCGGCGGTCGGGGGCGCTTCATCCCGAGCCCCGACCGGCAGGGTGCCGGTGCCGTCGGCGGCTTTGCCGCCTTTTGTGTGTGCGAATTTTCGATTGTTTTGAGGTATGGTTTATGAGACGGGTTTTCAATGCCGGAATCCCCGGCGACACGACGCGCGAACTGCTGGCGCGTTTTCAGCGGGATGTCGCCATGCGCGCGCCGGATCTGGTTATCCTCTGGGCCGGCGTCAACGACCGGCTCTATCCGGGCCACACCGTCGAACCGGCGGAATTCAGGGCGAATTATGCCGAACTGCTCGACCGTATCCGCGTGATTGGTGCAAAGGTGCTGATCGGAACCCTGCCGCCGCAGTACAAGCCGTATCTCTTCACGCAGTTTCCGCCCATCGCGGAGTTTCCGGAAACCCCGGAGGAGCGGTTGGCCCCGGTCAACGCCCATCTCCGGAGTCTCGGCGTTCCGCTGGCGGATTTCGAAGCGGTGGTCAGAAGCCGTCCGGTCGACGAAGTTCCCGAATCGTATTTGCGGAACCTCTCGAACAGCGGCGTCCCCGACGGTCTGCATCTGACTCCGGAAGGAGCCGGGGCCGTCGCGCGTTGCGCGGATGATGCGATCCGGCAATATGCTCTCCCGTCCGCCCGGATCGTCTGCTTCGGCGACAGCCTGACCTACGGGTATGGACTCAAGCGGGACGAGACGTATCCATCCCGCCTCGCCGAACTCGGATAGTCTGCCGTCTCGGTTCCTCTCTGCCGGAATATTCGCGCCGGCAGCGCCTCGAATGCCCCCGTTTTCAAAATAAATCGAAAAAAGTCGGATCGGCGCTTGGATATTTGTTAGCAGTATGCTATAATTAATATCGAAATGGAGATAGCAATGATAGACAATTTTGAGAAATTCAACGGCGGCAAGACCGGCTTGGTCGAGCAGGAGATTCTGCGGCAGATCGACCTCGGCAATTTTCGGCGGAACTCCCTGCTCCCGTCGGAGCGGGAGCTTGCGAAGCAGCTGGGCGTCAGTTATATGACGGTTCGGCGCGCGATCGGGAAACTGGTTGATGACAGCTTTCTGACCCGTGTGCAGGGCAAGGGCACTTATGTGCGCGGCGACGTGCCGCTGCACCGGATGCAGCAGACGCTCGGAATCGTCGTCCCCGCCTGGGAGACGCCGGAACATGCGGACCTCATGATGATCCTCACTGCAATCGCCGGGGAGAACGGAGTGCTGCCGAAATTCCATCTCTGCCGCTCGTGGGAGGACCGGACGGTCGTCGATGCGTATGAGAGCTGCGACTACCTGCTGCTCGTGCCGCCGGCGCCGCTCGCGGATCTTCCGGAGGAGATGCTGGTCCGTTTCCGGGCCGGAACGACGCCGGTCGTCGTGCTCGGGCTCGACGCAACGCCGTACGGCCTCGATTCGGTGACCGGCGACGCCTGCACGGAGGCCGGAATCCGGGAGCTGCGCCGGCTCGGGCACTGCCGGATCGGCCTGATGACTCAGGTCGAAGAGCGCGGCGGAAAGCTGCTTCGCCAGACCGAGACCTTTTACCGGAACTGGCGGCTGCGGATGCTGGAACGGTTTTCCGCGAAGGAGGTCGACCGGATGGAAATCCGGATTCCGGTCAAGGCCTACGAGCTGCCTCACCAGGCGTTTTACGACTATCTGTATGTGAACGGGAAAGACCTGCCCTTCACCGCGCTCATGCTGCCGCTTGCGGTCGCGTGGGGTGTCATCTCCGCCGCGGCGGACAGCGGCCTGGCCGTCCCGCAGAAGCTTTCGATCCTCAGCATCGGCGACCGGCAGGAGGCGCGCTTCTACCGCCCCCGGCTCTCGCTGGTGCGCGTCTCCTACCGGCGGCACGCCGAGCTTGCGTTTGAAGCCCTGCGGCGGAGAATGCAGGAGCCCGGCCTGCCGCCGCGCTGTTTCACCGTTGAGCCGGAACTGGTTCCGGGAGAAACGGTATCGCCGCTTTTACCGCCCGACAACCTTTAACTTTCAACGAAAGAGGTTTCCCATGAAAATCAGGTCACGTGCGTTCACTCTGATCGAGCTTCTGGTGGTTATTGCGATCATCGCCATTCTGGCTTCGATGCTGCTGCCGGCGCTGAATCAGGCGCGTGAGCGGGCGCGGACGGTCAAGTGTACCGGCAATCTGAAGCAGATCATGTCGGCGGTGGATTTCTACCGCAACGACAACCACGGCTACTTCCCGGTCATCAACGCAGGCGGCGCTTCGAACGTGACCGATAAACGCTGGTGGACGAATATGCTGGCCGTCTACCTGCCGCCGGTCGAATGGCGCTCCGAGGAGGCCGGAAGCGTCAGGTACAATGCAAAATGCGTCTGGACCTGCCCGTCGGTCAAATCCGAAATGTGCGAAGGGGAGAGCTGGGGCGCCGGGTATGCGCCGTATTCGCTCGGGCCGATCACCTGGCTCAATCCCCAGATGAGCTATGGATGGGGATACAATCGAGGCGAACGGACCAGACTGCGGGGGAACGCTTCGCAGGTTTCGAAGCGGATCGTCCTTTCCGATGCGATGCAGTTCCGGGTCAACGATTTTCCGCTGACTGCGGCGGAGACCCGGCTCCGCACCCATATCGACTGGCTCGGCAACAACGTCAAGCAGCCGGCCAACTGGCACGGCGATGGAGCGAACGTCAGTTTTGCGGACGGCCACGTCGAATATCACAAGTGGCTCGAGCTCTACAATTCCGAAAAAATCTACTTTGCGTGGTGGTGAGAAAATGAAGAAAACTCTGCTGATTCTGGGAGCGGTGTTCGCACTGGCATCCGGCGCGGTCGGTGCGCCGGAACTGCCGGAGCGTGAAACCGCGGTCGTTGTGCTCTCATTCATCAGCCCGGTGGCGCGCGAATCGCTCAACTCGTACGATTACCGCATGCACAAGAACAGCCGCGAGGCGAAGAATTATCCGCTGCCGCTGACCGCGCTGCCGGAGAAGGCCGTGCTGTACGGACAGGAGGGATATCTGCCGCTCGAACTCGCCGCGGCGCGGGAGCATATGAAGCGGATCCGCGAATCCGGGTTTGATCTTGTTTTCTTCGACATGCTGCCGATTCCGGACTATGATCCGGCGCAGGCGCTGACCTTCACGAACGAACCGTTCTACTACTTTTCGAACTATTTCGAATGGATGAAGGCGGCGGAGGAGAATAATCTGAAGCTCGGAATCTTCGCGGATGTCGGCAATCAGTCGGCACGCTATCCGCAGTACCGCAGCATCACCCGGGACGAGTGGGTGAAGATCCTGCATGCCGCGCTCGGGATGATTCCGGAGTCGCCGGCGGCGTGGAAGGTGAACGGCGTCGACGGCGTGGTCCATTTCGGTACTGACTGCGTCTACAACCTGAAAGCTTCGCCGGTTCCGGGGGCGCCGATGCCGGACGGCGGCTGGCGCGAAGTCTGGAAGCTGTTGCGGGAGAAGGGGGACGAATTCTTTTTCGTCTCCGATATTCGGCCGCACGGCAGGGACGGCGACTGGGACGGCCTGGCCGACGCCGCCTATCTGTTCGCCCCGGCCGGCCCCGCGCCGTTCATGACGGAGTATCAGGCCGACATCTCCCGGCGCCTCAGGATAACGCCGTATTACTGGACGGTCAGCAGCGGATATCACCGAATCCGGCGCGACTACACCCAGCCTGATTTTTCCCGGCTGCACGATACTTACCTGGCCGCCCTGCGTGCCGGGGCGCGGAAAATCATCGTCATGACCTGGAACGATCTCGGCGAGGACCATGACATCTGGCCCTCCGCGAACAAAGGGAGCGAACTGCTCGATGTGGTCGCCTTCTATAACGACTGGTTCAAACGCGGAAAACAGCCGGAGATCGTGAAGGAGAAGCTCATCGTCGCCTATCCGTTCCGGGCTCCGGCCGAGGCGGCTTCCAAGCCTCCGGTTTACGGCGGCGGCAAGTGGGCCTCTCCGGCATTCGAACCGAAGGTGTTCTACTGGAGCGCGCTGCGGCGGCCGAAACGTGTCGGGCTGGCCGGCCGGACGCTCGAGCTTCCGGCCGGGATTGCGATGGGCGAGATTCCGCTCGACCCGGGCGGCGACCCCGCGTCGATTCCGGTCGGCGCGAAGCTCGACGGGCGGACGGTTGTTCTGCCGCCCGTCGTGAAAACGGCCCGGGAAGGGGACGGCGGCGGCCTTGAGCACCGTTATGTGAATCTGCTCGGCTCCGCCGCCATGCGGACGGTCGGCAACCCGAAGACGGGCTGGGACTTTTCGAAAAACGACGAGAGCCGGGCGGAGAAGTCGTTCGATGCCGCGACGGGAATTACTATGAATTTCACTGCGGTTCCGGGAAAGCACAACTGGATCTATCTGCGGAACCATATGCCGGAAGGGAGCGTTCCGGCCGACGCGCGGTTCGTGCGCCTCGCTTACACGGGGAAAATTCCGGCCGGCATGAAACTGCTCTGCGTTCTGCAGGAGGAGGGCGGCGTCAGCTGTTCGTATGAGCTGCCGCTGCCGGAGGAGGCGGCCGGGGGCGGCGAGCTGATCGTCCCGCTCGCGCAGTTCCGGCGGACCGGCTGGAGTGCCGCGTCTCCGGTCGACATTCCGACCGCCGCCCGGATTCGCTGGGGACATATCGGGCCGATCGGAATTCCGGCTGAGGGTGATGCCGCCGGAACCCTGACGCTCCGGCAGTTCGACTTCCTGAAGTAAAGCAAACCGGTCCGGCAAGCGGAACTGACGCTTTTTCTTCGGGAAGGAGCGCGCCTTTTCCGTTAGGATTGTATTAGACTTTCGTTATGCCGTTTGCCGTGTCCATCGTCCCGTGGTAGAATAAAGCGGGGAGAAATGGGGAAATTGCAGCATCAACTGACAGGGAGACGGAACGATGTCGGGCAATCAATCGAAAGTGGATGACAAGCTTCGCCGGCTGGTGCGGGAAGAGGTCGAAGCCGCGATCCGGCCGCTCAGGAAACAGATCGCCGAGCTGAAAAAGGAGCTCGCCGGACCGGAAGCCGGAAAGCCGGAGAAACAGGGGAAAGCCGTTTCCGGTCAAAAGAGCACGGCGGTGTTTGAGGCGGAGGATATCGCCAGACTCCGGAAAAAGTGGAAGCTGAAGCGGGACGTTTTCGGCGAGTTTTTCGGAGTGAGCGGCGAAGAGATCCGGAGCTGGGAGCGCGGCGGGAACAAACCCGCGCCGCGCAGTCTGGAACTCCTGGCGCATATTCGCGGGATGAGCCGGAAGGAACGTGTCGCTCTGCTGGAGTCGATCGCGGCGGAGAAGCCGGCGGAGAATCTTTGAACGCCGCGGGCCGCCGAAGACACGAAGCGACCGGATTCCGGGTTTTTCACTTGACAGGCTGCGGGGATTGATCGGGCTGCCGGCGGGGCGGAATCATTTTCCCGGAACCGGCAGGCTGCGTGCGTTTCCGTTCCTGGTCAGCAATGCGGCAATCAGGGAGAGCAAATAAAAAATCCAGGAAAGATGCATGACCGGAGCAAGGCCGATCCGGGATGCGATCTGGCCGATCGCCAGCAACGCGATTCCGGCGATCCCCCACGTTCCGCCGACGATAATCCCCATGCGCGCGCTCATCGGCAAAGTTCCTTCCGCGCGGCGCGACATGGAAACCAGCAGCGGATAGCAGGAGCTCGCCAGCAGCCCGCCGAGCATGATCAGCAGACAGGATGCCGGGTGCCCGGCGAACAGAAAATAGAGCAGCACAACCGGAATTCCCGGCACAAGCCCGCCCAGAACAAACGGGGCGTTCCGGTATTTCCGGACCAGAAAGCCGATCGCAATGGACCCGGCCGCGGACCCGGCACCGAACAGCATCGCGCTGAAGCCGCCGAAAGAAAGGGTGAAATCCAGTGTCACGAGATAAGAAGGCAGCAGGGCTTGAATTGCAAGCGTCCCCGTGTTCAGCAGGGTCGCGATCAGACACAAACTCCGGAAGCTCCACGGGCAATCCTCTCCGGGAGCGGCCGGGGCATTTTTCCCCGCCGGGCTTCTGTCGGAAGAAGGGGCATGACGATCCGGCGCGAGCTTGACATTGCTCAGGCGCAAAGCAAGAATGACGGCCAGAACGGGGAGAGCCATCCAGTAAAGTCCCTTCAGCCCGAAACTGCCGACCAGCAGTGCGCTGACCCAGGGGCCGACCGCGCTGCCGAGGAAGCCGCCCGTCATGAAAGCCGGCACGGAAATGCTGGAGGCGATCCTGCCGATATGCTGGGTTCCGCGAAGTCCGTGAGGGTGGACAAGCGCTATTCCCGCGCCGACGGCCGCCATCAGAAGGCAGAGCACGATGACCGGAGTGGTTTCCGGCATCGCCGCGAGGAGGACAATCATTCCCGCCATCACAAGACCGACGGTCAGCAGGCGGGGAGTGCGCGTTTCACGGCCGAGCAGGGAGGCCGGAATCTGCATGAGGTTGCATCCGATGCTCATGCAGGTGAGGATGATCACTCCCATGCCGAGATCGATTCTGAAATACTTCAGCGCGACAGGCAGAAATCCCGGCAGGAGCCCGCCGAGCATATCCGCCGTGAAATGGGCGGCGGAGAGAACGGCGACCCGGGTTCCCGAAGCATGGAACGCGGTCGGCACGACACTGTGTTTTTTCATAAAGACCCGTGAGACAGCCACGCCGGGAGTGCCGGAAATTGCTTCCCGGCGCCTCCGGCGGAGGATTCGGATTCAGTCCTGTTTTCCCGGCACCGCATTTTCGCCGGTTGCGCCGGCCGGGGCCGCCGCCGCCGACACCGCGACGAAGGTGTCGGGTGCCGTACCGGAATAGTACGCCAGAAAATGCATGTTCTGAATCACCGAGGCATTCACGTTTCCCGCATCCGGAAAGGCCGTGCTGCCGAGGGCGACGGGCTCCGGCTCCGGCCAGGCAAGCGGGTTGCCGATGATGCGGTCGAGCTTTACGACGCGGCGTTTCAGGACGCCTCTGCCCCGGTGAAAGTAGTAGTTGCTCAAAAGCCCGGTCGCCTCGTCAAAGACCAGGCTCGGGGTGGAGAGGGCAACATCTCCGATGTTCGTTCTGGAGCGGGTCCAGGTTGCGCCGCAATCCTCCGACTCCAGCTGGAACTGGGCGCGTTCCGTCGTGTTTTCCAGACATTCCGTCCGCGCGACGGCGAAGATTCTGCCGTTCCCGAAACAGACCGCCGAAGGCTCGGTCGGCCATTCGGACTTCGGAAGTCCGGACTCGATGACACGCTGTTTCCAGGTCGCGCCGTTGTCGCTGCTGGTCAGCGTGCCCCATGAATTCTGTCCGTCGTCGCTGTAATTTCCCGCAAACCAGAGTGCCATCAGCCCGACTGCGGGGACCGGGAAAATATCCGTGATCTGCATCGGCATCGGGTCCAGAACCGGGGTCGCAATGCGGGTGAAGGTCACTCCGTCCGCCGAACGGTAGAGATCATGACGCCGCTTCGCCCCCCAGCAGCGCACCCAGAGAAGCATCGCGCCGTCGGCGTCCAGCCCTTTCCCGATGGTGACTTCGCCGCAGTCCGGCGCGTTCGAGATCAGCGTCTCCGGCGACCAGGTTTTCCCGCCGTCCCCGGAGGTTCGGGCGTAGACGCCCCGGCAGCTTTCGACGATGTCGTGCCCGCGCCCCCGGCTGTAGGCGCAGACCAGCTTCGGGCCGATCGCCTGGAGCATGGGCCACGAATTATAGCCGGGAGCATCTTCGACGATAAACGGCGCGGCCGGGGCTTTCACGGGCGTGACCCGGACCAGAAGCAGGTCCGTCGGGCATCGGCAGGTATCGGCCGGATCCCCCGGACAGCGCTCAATCCGCACGGTCAGCGGCCGGTCCGGGTCCGTCGCGCAGTATGACTCCAGTTCGATCGTCCGGGGGAGACCCGGCGCGGCGGAAAGCGCGGTGCGGACCGGCGTCATATGCTCTTCGCATGTGTCTTCCGGCGCTTTGCCCGCTCCCTGCGACAGATGCAGCCGGTATACGTCTTCGAGTCCGGAGTTTTCCGCCCCGCCCGCAGCGGCCACGACGATTTCGACCTTCACTCCGCGGCAATCCGCAGGCAGGCGGGAGATGGTTCCGGCGACAGACTGATCCGCGTCTTTCCCGGAAAAGGTCCAGACCGGGACCGCCCGGGAATCGATGACGGCCGTTCTTTTTTCCGGGCTGCCCGTCGCGATCGACAACTCGTCCGCCGTCAGGCGGAGCGGAGCGGTTTCGGAAGCATTCTCTGTTGACATTTTTGAATTTTTCTCCTTTGCGGTTTTAAAGTCAGCCATATGAGGAATTTCATGCTTCTGCGGATTGTCCGGCAAAACCGCGCCTGCATCGTCTCTCCCCTTCACCTGGCCAGTTCGTACCAGACGGTCCTGTCGCGGCCGGTGTCGAAGCGGAAGCAGTCGGTTTTTTCCGCAGCTTTCGTTTTGCGTTCTCCGTGTTCGCCGAGAATCCAGACATCGCAGCGGCCGCTTTTCAGCCGGAGCGTTCCGGCCACCGGCTTCAGAACGACCGGGCTCCCGCCTTTCAGCCACCAGCCGTTCGGCGCGGGATCGGTTCCCGGCGCAAGCGTATTGCCGCACTCTCCGGCGGCAAGGAACATCATGCGCTTCGCCCCGGCGATCTCCGCTTCTCCGAAAGAGGCCAGAAAGCAGACTCCGAACGGAGACTCCATCTCAAGCGTCATGTCGTTCAGCTCGAAGCGGCGGGTCCGGTCGAAGAAGCCTTCCGCCCCCTGCGCCGACGGCGTATCGAGCACCCAGTAGCCCTCTTCCCAGTTCCGCCGGAATTCGCCGGTATCGGACTCGATGACCGGGCCGATGTCATCGAGCTTCCGGTCGCAGGAGGACGCATAGTCGAACACCTGCGCGTAATCCTCCGGGCGGTATGCGGTCCCGGGGTAGGCAAGCTCAAGCCGGTGCCGTTCCGGCGTGTTGAACAGGAGATCGCTGAAGAACGACGGCGACTTCTTCGTCGAGAGGATATCCTTTTCGGAGACCTTCAGCAGCACGCGCTGCCGGGCCGGCGCAACCGCTCCCCCGCGCAGCAGCCAGGCCGAGAGCGGGAAGGTCGCCAGATAAGTCGTGTCGTGCCGCACGTCGAGAATGTGCCCCATGCGTTCGTACTGATTCAGCTGCTCGGTTCCCTGCGAGGCGAAGAGGTAAAAGCCGTCCCACTCCTGAAACGCATGGACCGCCGAGAAAAACGGCAGTCCCGCCGCGCGGTACTCGTTGTACTGCATCGGGTTCGCTCCGAGCGACGCGGTCGCGCCGCCCTTCGCGGTGCGGTGTTCGCTCGAGATCAGCGGCTTTCCGGCCACGGAGGCGAGTGAAAACCGGGCGAAAAGGTCCTTCGTGTATTTCTCCTTTTCGCGCGACTCGTTGACCGGTTTCTTCAGCAGCGGGCTCCAGCGGCCGCCGGAAAGAATGCGGACATTGCCCTCCGACCACGGCGCGTAGCCCCAGTAGAGGTGGGCGTCCATGAAATCCCCGGCCAGCGACGGCTGCGTATGGTAGAAGTTCTCCCCGACGTTCGAACCGCTGATGACGCCCCGGTAACCGAGCGAACGGACGTAATCGCGCCACATGCGGTATCCCTCCGCCATCGTTTCGTTCCAGAACTTCGCGGAAGCATCGTCGTTCAGCGAGAGGTCGAGTTCCCGTTCCGGCAGCCGGTTGCGTTTCAGATACTCCCGGAATTTCGGCCTCAGTTTGCCTGTGTAGTACGGATTGAGCCCGGCGAGTCCCTTCGGGTGATAGTTGTAGGCGACCTCGTTCACGACGCCGAGCATCACGAACTGCGGGTCCTCGAAGAGGCTCCTGCCGGTGTAACGGTTCGGCCGCATGAAAAAAGCGCGGACATATTTTTTCACATACGCCTGAACTTCGGGGTCGAACAGCATCAGCAACTTGAGGTCGAACCCCTCGCGCGTGCCGTTCGGAATTTCGGAGAGGGCCGGTTCCAGCGACGAATCCGGCAGCTCGCAGGTCACATAGATCCCCTCTTCCTTCAGTGCTGCCGTGAAGCGGTCGAGGAGTTCCAGCGCCCTGTCGTTGAATTCGAGCGTGCTTTCGGCACGGTCTTTGAAGAACGGCGCGGCATTCTGCCAGCCGGCCGTCATATGATGGATGCGCACGATATTGATGCCGAGCGCGGCCATCTTCCGGGCGACGGTTTTCGCCGTTTCCGGCGCGTACATGTTGAAGACGCGGTTGTCGACCACGTTGAGTCCGAACCAGCGTACCGGCGTGCCGTCCTCGAAGACGAAATTCCCGCCGACGGCGCGCAGCACACCGTGCTTTCCGGCCGGCTTGTGGTTCAGGAACGAGACGTTGACCACGGAATCGGCCGCCGGTTCGCGGATGATGAACGGAAACTCGTTCTCATACATGGCCCCGGCGAGGGGAGTTGCAAAGGCGGCTGCCGCAAATACGGTTGTCAGAAATTTCTTCATCTGCATATTCCTTATCTGGCGGAGAGAATCCAGCGGTCGAAAATCGGGCAGCCGGGCTGCTGCGTCCAGTTTCCATCGTGGAGCTGGCGGCGGTTCAGCGTTTCGACGTGGCCGTCCCAGAGCAGTGCGTTCAGCGTGTAATTGTGGTGGCGGAAGGCCATCCAGTAGCCGCTGCTGTCTCCCTTCTCCGGAATCATGTACTTCGGGTCGTTGTAACGGACGAAGGTGCCGACGCCGTCGACGATGTTCATGCGCAGCGAGGGCCGGGCCAGCGAGGTGATCTTGAAACTCTGCCGCGAGGCGTCCGTCCCGGACGGGAAGCTGTCGCTGGCCGCGACGCCCGGATAGTGCATGTTCTTCGCATACCAGTGTCCGGTATAGTTGTTGGCGTTGCGGTCGGCCGGCTTGGCCGGGCAGAAGAAGCCGGTATTCAGGTTGACGTTGCCGTCGTCATACGTGCTTTTCATGCTCGCTCCGAGCGCCTGCAGGAAGCCGGCATTGTTGCACCAGCGCATCGCATTGTCCCAGCTGTTGTTCAGCAGCAGAGGAACCACGAAATCGTCATATGCCGTCGAATAGATCGCCTCGGCCATGCCGAACTGCTTCAGATTCCCGGCGCACTTGACGGCGTGAGCGCGGGAACGCGCCTGATTCAATGCCGGCAGCAGCATCGATGCGAGGATTGCGATGATCGCTATAACAACCAGTAACTCGATCAGCGTAAATGTGTTGCGCATAATATTGAGTATGTGAAAAAGGAGAGCCGGCCCGATGAAGAAAAGCGCTGCCGGAGCCCCGCGGCGCCGGAGAACGAACTGCACGGTCCGGCGGCGGCGGCCTCCTCGGAAAGTGCCCGAAGCCCCGGATGGGGAATCAGGATGCAGCACCGGGCATACGGGCGGAACATAGCGCCGCCCGCAGCCGCGAAGCCATGCGACATGGATCGGACAATGTGCTGTAAGGATGACCATAACCTATTAACTGCAAAGGAAATGAATTATGAAGAAGAATATCGGCAAGTATAACATACTCAATATTATACGTCGCAATATCCTCCTGGCGCCATTTATTTTCTGACCGAGCCGACGGCCTGGTCGAGCACATACCGGTCGGCAGGATTTTCGGCATGGAACTCCTGATCGCTGAAATACCAGTAAAAGCGGCCCTGCCGGACAAATGCGGCGCTTTCTCCCGCCGAACCGGGAATCCGGAACCGGGCGAGGACTTCACAGCCGTCGGCGAGCTGCTCCGGAACCACCAGCGAAGTCGCGCCGCCGCACGGCGCCGCCATCGAGCCGCCGCCGGCGGGCAGAAAACGGCCTGAAGCACTGCCGGTGATTTCGATCGGAGCCTTCCAGATCCCCCCATCGTCGCGCAGATTCCGCACGATGATGACCAGTTCATTCGCTCCGCCGAAGTTCGTTCCGTCTTCCGGAATCGCATATTCGCGCGACACCATCCAGTAGTTCGGCGTCTTTTCGCCGGTATGCCCGATCAGTTTGCCGTTCCAGAAAACCCAGTCGAGATCATCGACGGCGCCGAGTTTCAGCTTGAGCGGGCGTCCTTTCCAGCCGGCCGGAATCACGACACTGCGGCGGCAGGCTCCGTCGCCGATGCGGTATTGCAGAGAACCGGTCATGCCGGTTTCGCCCCACATCCCCGGCACTTTCACCGTTTCGCTTTTCTTCCAGCCGGCCGGAGGAGCGACCGGAGCCTTCTCCTGCGGCCCGAGAAAAATGAATTCCCAGCTTCCGGCAAGATCGATGCGCCCGGAATGTTCCGCCGCGCGCCGGACCGGGCCGGACTTCAGCAGGAGGCCGTTCTTCACGAGATACGCCGGCAGCCCGGCATCCTGCCTGCGGGCGTAGGAATCCAAGTCGAGCCTTCCGTTCAGCAGGACTTTGCCTTTGAAGCGGTTCCGCAGCACATCCAGAAGCCGCAGGTCGGCATAATCCGTTGCCGTGACCGCAAGCGCATAGCCGTCCAGCAGCGCGGGCTCGTCGATGATCCGCAGCGTTTCAAAGACGCCGACCCGGCAGCCGCGTTCTTCGAGCTGCGCAATCAGGTCGCCGAGCTTCGCCCCGGTCGAGGCTTCGAGCCGGGCGTTGACGATTACCGCGACCGCCGGGCCGGTTTTCGGAACCGGGCGGAATGTGCGGATATGCGATGCAAGCTTCGGCAGATAGCCGACCTCCGGTTTCAGATGCCAGTCGTCATCCGCCAGCAGCATCCCGCCGCCGCCGCGAAAATGGAAGGCGAACGGGCAAAAGCCGAGCCCGAGCGCGACGTGGCGTTCGACCGCATTGCGGCTGCCCTCCATCTGCTGTTCGGAGTCATAGCTGCCGCGCGTCAGAGTTGCGGCCTTGCGTGCCTGCACGCCGCCCATATTGTAGTGCGTGCCGGGCAGGACATGCTCTCCGACCGAGGTCAGAATCGCACGGTAATCGACCGGAACCGGACTGCGGTCCCACATATCGCCGATCGTGCGCTGGAACATGCCGTATGCTTCCGGGCGCGTCTCCCGCAAAGCGGCGACGATCCGGCCCGACTGCTCCTTCTGCATCATCGCCGCAAACCGGAGGTGATCGTAGAAGCGCGGATTCGACTCATAAGCCTGATCCGGCGAAGCGTCATCCTGAAAACCGAGGGGGCGGATTGTGCAGTCGTCCCAGTTCTCGCCGGGAGCGAGTCCGTAACGGTCGGCTCCGTCGGCCGCGGCGCCCCAGACCGCCTGCAGGTTTTCTCGGGTTCCGTATTCGCTCTTCAGAAATTCGTTCCAGCGCCGCAGCAGGTAGCGGCTGGCGGCCAGGCCGTCCCTGTCGCTGCCGATCGGCGTTTCATTGGTCGGCACCTCAAAAGCGACGATGTTCGGCAGCTCCGCAAACTCCGCGCCGAGGCGGCGCCAGGAATCTTCCAGCGCCTCCGGCCAGTGATAGGAATTGGCCTTGGCGAGTTTTCCATTGAGTTCATACCCCGGTTTTCCCCGGTTGAACCAGTCCGGATACGGCCAGTGCAGATCCACGCTGACACCGAAACCGTAGCGCTCCGCCTCGCGGACGATATCCTTCAGCATGCCGAGAAAGGCCGGGTCGAACTTTCCCTGTTCCGGCTCGAGCTTCTGCCAGATCACGTGCAGGCGGATTCCGTTGAAACCGAGCCCGGCGAGATACCGCATGTCCCACGGCCGCCACTGGTTCAGCCCCGGAGAGTACAGCGCGCGGAAAAAATGGGGACCGAACATCCGAAACTCACGGCCGTCCGGGTAACGGAACTGTTCTGTTACGGGATCGTAGACAAAACGGCGTTTTTCGGGCGGCAGCGATGCGAGCGCGGCGTCGACATAGGCATCTGCCGATTTCTGGAGCTCCTCGCTCTTTTGCCGCAGGCCGTTGAAACCGCCCTGTTTTCCGGTTTCGATGAGAACCGCGTTTTCCGCCAGCAGCCGCCCGGCGGTTTCGGGGTCAAACAGTGTTTTAAAATAATTCAGCTGCTCGCGCTGTGCGGCAAGCATGATGCCGGTCCAGAGGCAGGGTTCGATCTCCTGCGGAGTCTTTCCGTTCAGCGCGGCACGCCACGGGACGCCGCGCGCCTCGAGCGCCTCGAGCATCGTCCGCTGAACCAGGTTCAGCTTGCGGTCGCGCGTCAATCGGTAAGCCGCGGCTTTTCCGGCATCGGCAAAAATCATGTCCACCTTCAGTATGGCCATCTCCTTCCCGGCTTCACCGGCGACGAATTCGACCGAGTTGATGAGCTCCCGCTCCTGTTCCGGGACTCCGAATGCGGCCCAGTCGAAATCGATGAACTGCCGGCCGGCCGGCAGAACGACTTTCCGCGACTGCCCGGATTTTTTTGCGGCATAGAAACCCTTTTCACGGGAAAAGCCTTTGCAGACGTTCAGCGTCAACGCCGTCTCCTCCGGCAGCACCACCTCGAACCGGAGGCCGGAGGGCGGCGGATCGATCGGGTCGATAAAACCGAAGCCGTAGACCGCCCATCCTTTTGCGCCCGGTTTTCCCTGCACCTGCCAGAGTGCGGCTTTTACGCCGTCCACGACGGTTTCTTCGAGACGGCTGGTCAGGCCGCCGCCGCCGCGCAGGGAAAACACGCCGGTCAATTTATCGAACGGACGGGCGACCGGGTTGACGGCGCCCTCGGCGGCATCGAGCCAGTTCACAACGACCGGAGCGTCGGCGGCGAGCGGTTCCGGGTAGAGGAGCCCGAAGGAGTGAAGCTCCATGCGGTACGGTTCCGCGACGGAGAAGGTGACGGCGTTGACCCGGTTCCAGTCCGCGCTTTTCACATTCAGGTCCCCCCAGGTGAATTCGAGCGTCTGTTTTCCGGCGGAGAGCTCGACGCTGCGGCGCCCGAGCCATTCGGTCGCCCAGAACCCTTTGCCGGGCGTCTTGTTGATCCGCGGCTCGATGTTGAGCCTGACCGGCCGCGGCAGCGTGACCTCCAGCCGGAAGCCGGCCGGAGCGGCGGTGCGGGGATTCTGAAATTCGATGCCGAGCGCGGACCAGCGTTCTTTTTCGCCTTTCCCCGCAACGGTGTTCCAGACGGCGGAATTTGCGCCGGGGATGAGCTTGCTTTCCAGTCCGGCGCCAGAGAAGGTGCAGCGGTTGCCGAGCTTTTCAGCCCGGATTTGCGCGCCGGAAAGGAGCGGAAGATATTCCGGAGCCGCCTCCGCCGCAGACACGGCGATGCAGGCAAGAATGACCAGGAGCTGTTTCATGGCGGAATCTCCCTTGTCCCTACCGGGGAATGAAAGTATATTTGGATTCGGAGGTCTCGCCGATGTCGGTTTTCGGAATCCGGTCGACATGACCGTCCATGAGCAGGAAGTTGCCGAAACCGGTGCCTTGTACGGCCGGCTGCCAGTCGGCCGTGGTTCCGGCGGATTTCGTGGCGGACGAACCGTGCCAGAATCCCATGTCGCGCTGATCGATCAGAGCGTTGGAAAACCAGCCGCCTGTGCAGAAGCTCGCATCGCCGATCAGGGTGACCCGGCTGGAATTGCTCACCCGGGTCACTTTGGCTCCCTTCTGAAAGTCCACCGTTCCCCCGTGTCCCGGCCAGGTGCGCCGGTTCATGCAGTAGGAGAGCCACTGGTTGTTCCCCCCGCCCGAAACCCGGATTCCGGTGACGCAAAGCAGAATCTTCTTCCCGGTTCCGCTCGCTTTGGCGTTATAACCGAGCTGCTCGCCCACCATCGTGGAAATCCGGCGCGCCCAGTGGTAATCCATCGCGGAGGTATCGACCGGAAACAGGAAATCGTTATTGGATGTCGTGTACAGCTGGAGTACTCCGCCCATCTGCTTCAGGTTCGACATGCAGTTCGTGCTGTACGCCCGTTCCCGCGCCTGGTTCAGCGCAGGCAGCAGCATCGATGCGAGGATTGCGATGATCGCGATCACTACCAGCAGTTCAATCAGTGTGAATGTGTGTTTCCTGCTCATACCCTGACCTCCCGATTGTTTGAAGAATACATCTGCAAATCGATAACCAAACGTTTCATTTTTTTAACGTAAACCCTTTTTATCAAAATAACCAAACGTTTCATTTCTTTTATTATGACCTAAAATACCGCAAAAGTCAAGAGGCGATGACGAAAACTGCGAAAAAATTATGAATTTTCATGCCGTGCCGCCGGAAGGCGCTCCCGGCGGCACGGCGGCGGAGGAGAAAGGTTCATTTCGTGATGCCGAGTCCCCGGACTTCGGCGGGACCGCCGGTCAGTGTGCAGTTGACGTGCGTGGTTCCGGCCGGGATCGGGTACGAACCCATATGGCGCTGCCACTCCCTGCCGGGCTCGGCGACCAGTTTCCGCCGGGCCAGAAGCTTCTGGCGCTGCATGAAATTCACCTCGAGCACGAGCTTGACGCTTTCCGTCGCGCGCGCTTCGTAATACGCGTAAAAGCGGCCGCTTCCCTGTACGCGCAGCACGCGCAGCGCAAGCGAGCGGCCCGCGTCGATCCGGAGGCCGCCGCCGGAAACCGGACAGAACTCCCCCTGGAACTGCACGTAGACGCCGCCGTTCATGCCGGTAGTGCGGTGCCGCAGGAAATGAGGGTCCGCGAACTCGTTCCGCGCACCGGGCGGCAGTTCGGCGGCCTTCCGGTCCGTTTCGGCAGAGACGGCCGGGGCGGTTTCGTCCGGTTCGAGCTGTCCGGAGGGGGCGAGTTCGAGCAGCGCGGCCGATTCCGGCGGCAGCGGGATGCCGAAATTCAACGCGCCGTCGAGAATCGCATGGTCGCCGCGGTCCGTACTCGGCTGTTTCTCCTTCTCGTCAGTCGTCAGCAGCTTTAACCGCAGATCGACCCGCTTCGATCCGAAAAAGCGGCCGGCGTCGGCCATGACCAGTTCGGCGAAGCCTCGCGTCGACCCGGTGTTCCAGACCAGAATCTGCAGCTGCCGCTTCGCCGGGTCGGCGAAGGCAAGGGTGTTCAGATTCCCGCTCCGGCCCGATTCGACCCGTTTCCCCTTCAGGCCGTCGGTCAGCAGCGTGACCGGCGGCGTCGGCTGCGGTTTCGCTTCGGAAAGCGCAGCCTTGAGCCGCTCGAGCTGACCGGCCGGCGCTCCGATCACCGAACTGTTGACCAGCTTGCGGAAGGCGGCGGCGTCGCCCTGCGCCGGAGTGAAAAGCGCGATCCGCAGCTCCGCCGCCGGAAGCAGGATGGCGGCCGAAGAACAGAAACTCAGCAGAAGCAGTCGAAGCATGGCAGGTCCCTCCCGGCGGTTATTTCGTATGCAGCTTGATTCTCGGATCGGCGGCCAGATAGAGCATGTCCGAGAGGAAGATCCCCCCGAGCGTCAGCATCCCGGTGAACGCGAAGAGCGCCATCTGCAGCGGGTAGTCGCGGCTCGACAGCGCCAGCAGCGACAGCGTCCCCATGCCCGGAATATTGAAGATGTATTCGACCAGCAGACTTCCCGCCACCAGCGTCGGCAGCAGGCCGCCGAACAGGGTGATGAGCGTGATGAGCGCATTGCGGAACGCGTGTTTCCAGATGATTACGGTTTCGGATTCCCCTTTCGCGCGGGCGGTGCGGATGTAGTCGGAGTGGATCACCTCGAGCATGCCGTTCCGGGCGTAGCGCGAAAGTCCCGCGAAGTTCGCATAGGTCAAACAGAGCACCGGCAGCATGTAGTGCCGCAGGATTTCCCATTGCAGCTGCCAGGTCGACAGCGCATCCTCGTTGGCCGGCGTCAGCCCCTTCAGCGGAAAGAGCGGCCATTTGCCGCCGTCGCAGAGCGTTGACTGCAGCAGCAGCGCAACCCACATGACCGGCAGCGAATAGAGCAGAAAGAGCAGAAATGCCGAACCCCGGTCGAACCAGCTGTCGGCATGGACGGCCGCATAAACGCCGAGCGGGACTGCCAGCAGATAAGTCAGCAGAATCGCCCAGACGTTCAGGCTGACCGTCACCGGCAGCCGGTCGAGAATCAGTTCGGTCACCGGGCGGCCGGGGTCGACCGAGGCCGAGGTTCCGAAGTCGCCCTGGGCGACCTCCTTCAGCCAGAGCCAGAAGCCGACCAGAACCGGTTTGTCGAGGTTCAGTTTCTCGCGCATCGCGGTGTTGCGGGCGAGCGCGCCCTTCGAAGCGTCGAGCGCGCTGCCGGCCGAATCGCTGCCGAACATGCTGCTCCGGGTCGGGTCGCCCGGCGCGAGACGCAGCAGCACGTAGCTGACCAGCAGGATCGCCAGCAGCGTGAAAAAGGCCAGGATCAGCCGTTTGATGATGTACTCAACCATGTGCCGTCCCCTTCCGTTCCGCCGGGAGCCGGACCTTCCCGAGCAGGAAGCCGCCGAGCAGGAACGGGATGCCGAGCAGCGCGATGCCGATTTCGCTGTATCCGAAGAGCCAGCCCGCCAGCCCGACCAGCAGCGGCCCGAGAATCGTGGTGAATTTGCCGAAAATATTGTAGAAACCGAAGAATTCCGCCGCCTGTCCGGCCGGAATCAGCCGCGTGAAGAACGAGCGGCTCAGCGACTGGATTCCCCCCTGTGACGTGCCGATCAGGAACGCGGCGGTGAGAAAAAGCGCCCGTTTCGCCCCCGGCGTGTCGAAGAGCGGAATCAGTCCGACCAGGACGGCGATCAGGATGTATACGCCGATCGCCGCATACAGCATTTTCCGCGCGCCGTATTGCTTCGCCAGCGCCCCGTACAGAATCGTGAACGGAAAGGCGAGGAACTGCAAGGCGAGGATCGTCAGCAGCAGCCATCCCTGCGGGATGCCGATATCCACGCTGATCGGCGCCGCCATCATGAGGATCGTGCCGACTCCGTCGATGTAGAGGAAGTAGGCGACGAGAAACAGGGCCGCGTCGCGGTGCTGCCGGATCTCGCTGGCGGTCCGCCAGAGTTTGCGGAACCCGTCCAGCGCACTGGCCCGGCGCACCTCCTTCCGTTTCCGCTCTTTCACGAACCGGAACATCGGGATCGCCAGCGCGATCCACCATGCCGCCGCCGCCACGAACGCGAACCGGATGGCGGCTGTGACCGCGTCCTTCAGCAGCAGCGAAACGCCGAGGCAGACCAGAAACGGAATCACGCCGCCGACATAGCCCCACGCATAGGAAAGCGAAGAGAGCTTGTCGGACGAACCGCGGCTCGCGATGTCCGGCAGCAGCGCGTCGTAGAACGAGTTGCTGCCCATGTAGGCGACGAGCGCCGTAAAGTAGAAAATCAGCATCAGCCCCGCATCACCCCGCCCGGTGAAGCAGAGCGCGAGCGTCGCCGCGACTCCGATGCCGAGAAAGGCGGCGAGAAAACGCTTGCGTCCCGCGTTCGCGTCGGCGATGCTGCCGAGCCATGGGGCGAGGAGTCCGGCCGCCAGTCCGGCGCCGGCGCTGACATACCCCCAGATGCTGGTCGCCAGCGTCGGATTCATTCCGGCGGCGGAATAATCCTTGAAGAAGAGCGGCGCATAAACCGTGCGCACGATCAGTGCGAAGGCCGCATTGGCCATGTCGTAGCAGATCCAGCTCAACTGCGCGCGCGTCAGATGCATGTCGTCTCCATCGCCTGAAGTTTCAACCGCCGTGCTTCATTGGTTCGTCAATCGGCCGTCGACCAGCTCCTCGGTCCGGTCGGCCAGTTTCGCGATCTCCCAGTTGTGCGTGATCATCATGATCGACCGCCCGGGATGCAGCTTGCGCAGCTCCGTGAAGAGCTCGAGAATCGCCTCTCCCGTATGCGTATCGAGGTTCCCGGTCGGTTCGTCCGCCAGCAGCAGCTCCGGCTCGTTCAGCAGCGCTCGCGCAATCGCCGCGCGCTGCTGTTCGCCGCCCGAAAGTTCCGACGGCCGGTGACGCATGCGGCCGGAAAGCCCGACCGTTTCCAGCAGCGGGACCGCACGCTTCTTCGCTTCGCCGCGCGACAGCCCCGCCAGATTGCCCGGCAGCATGACGTTTTCGAGCACGGTCAGCTCCGGCAGCAGATGGTAGGCCTGGAAGACGAAGCCGATCTTCCGGTTCCGGAACCGGGCGGCCTCGCCGCGGCCCAGCTTCGACACGTCGACTCCGGCGATGCGGATCGTCCCGGAATCCGGCTGCTCCAGCGTGCCGATCAGATTCAGCAGCGTGGTTTTGCCGCTGCCGGAGGCGCCGAGCAGGCAGGCCCATTCGCCGCGCCGGATCTCCCAGTCCACGCCGCGCAGGACCGGCAGTTTTTCCCTGCCGAGTTTGTAGGTGCGCGTGACGCCGCGCAGTTCGATGATATTCTCTTGTTCACTCATAGCGCAATGCCTTGGCCGGGTCGAGCCGGGCCGCGCAGAGCGCCGGGAGCAGCGCCCCCAGCGTGCAGAGCGCGATCGAGGCTCCGACAATGATCAGTACATCCGTCGCAACGATATGCGCCGGGAGTCCGTCGAAATAGTAGAACTGTTTCGGGAAGAGCTCGACATGGAACGTCTTCGACGCGAAGTCCATGATGTCGTTCCGGTAGAAGATGACCAGCACGCCGGCCAGCGTCCCCGTGATGCTGCCGAGCACACCGATCAGGAACCCCTGAAAGATGAAAATGAAGGTCGTGCAGCAGTCGCTCGCACCGAGCGCCTTCAGGATTCCGATCTCGCGCGTTTTCTGGTAAACCGACGTGATGAGCGTATTCATGATGCTGAACGCCGCGACGAGCACGATGAAGATCAGCAGAAAGAACATCATGTTCTTTTCGACCGCCAGCACGCCGAGCAGCTGCCGGTTGTCCTCCTCCCAGGTCACGACCCGCAGGTGACTGAGGGCGTCCCGCACCTTGCCGACCAGCTCCTTCTGGTCGAAGGGGTCCGGCCCCCACCCGAAAATCGCGGTGGCCGCGCCCCACGGCAGCGTCAGCAGGTCGGCCGCGTCGTCGCTCCCGACGAAAAGGAAGGTCCGGTCGAAATCGTATTTGCCGACGCTGTAAATTCCGCTGACGACGAACTCGGCCGGCAGATAGGCCGAAGCGTTCCTGTTCAGCTCCACGCCGCCCTCCGGCTTGAAATCGACCAGCCGGGTCAGCCGCTGCTGGGTGTGCAGCAGAAGCTTGCTGCCGACGCGCACGTTCCAGCGCCGGGCCATGTCCTCGCTGATGACGATCTCCCCCCGGTCGAGCGACAGTTTGCCTTCCTTGAGCGTATCGGCCTTGAAGATGCCGAACTTCAGCAGATTCTCCGCCGAGGTTCCGAACATGATCACGCGCGGGTCGAGCGATTTGCCGAGCTGGACGATCACCGGCGATTCGAGCACCGGGGCCCCCCGGCCGCCGGCCGCCTCCACGGCTTTGACCGCCTCATCGGGGTCGTAGATCACGCCGCCGTAGAGCGGACGCACCTGGAAGTGCGCCTGTGTTTCGATCAGTTTCTCCTTCATGAGATCCGTGAAGCCGGTCATGACCGCCAGCACCACGATCAGCACGGCGACGCCGAGCGTCACGCCGAGAATGCTGAGCACGGTGATCAGCGAGACCGCGCTCCGCCGCGGCTTCAGGTAGCGGCCGGCCAGGAACAGTTCTGTGAGCATTGCGCCTTTTTCCCCGATGGTTCCTTAGAGATTCGTCATTTCGGGCTAATATAGCATGTTTCGGAATGAAACGCAACAGCCCTGCCGATATCCGCCGGATTTTTTACGGTGCGGGCTTGACTTTTCCGCGGGGAGCCGTAAACTAATGACAGAGGAAGTTGATGCGTTTTTCACGGAATGGACAGAACCGGCCGCTTCCCGGCCGGGAAATGATGATCTGGAGGGAGAAAATGCGTGGATTGCAGCTGTCTGCCGCCCTGTGCGCCGCCGCGTTGCTGGCCGGGGGCTGGGGCGCGGGGAAAAAAGAGGCGGCCGAACGGGTCGTGAAGGTCGTCGTCATGCAGCCGGTGAAGATGGAATTCGTCCAGAAGATCCGGGTGCAGGGCAACGTCGAAACGAAGGCGAAGGCCGAGGTGTCGAGCCGCATCAGCGGCACGCTCGACCTCATGAAGGCGGATGAAGGCCAGCGGGTCAGGAAAGGGGACATCCTTTTCCAGGTCGACCGGATCAAGCTCGAAAACGATGTCAAGGGGCAGAAACACAAGCTCGCCGTCGCCGAAGCGGAGCTGAAAATCGCCGTGATCAACAGTGAGCTGGCCCGGACCGTCGCCGACAAGGCGCAGGTCGACTTCAACCGTGCCGACCGGCTCAGGAAGGCGAATGCCGTGTCGGACGACGCCTATGAACGCGCCGCGCTGAACCTGAAGGAGGCCGAAGCCGGCGTCTCGAAGGCCGAAGCGCAGGCGAATTGCGCCCGGGCCAAAGTCGGGCAGGAGCAGGCGAACCTCGAAATCGCGGAAAAGAACCTTTCCGACTCGCTGATCCGCGCGCCGTTCGACGGCATGGTCATTCTGAAGAAGAAGGACCCCGATGAGTTCGTGAATACGGGCGACATCATCTACCGGCTCGAAGATCCGGACCGGCTCGAGCTGGTCACCATGATCAGCGCCGTTTACTACGACCGGATCGTTCCCGGCAAAACCAGGGCTGTCATCTACGCGCCGAACGGCTCTGTGGCCGGAGAGGGAACAGTCGGCTTCCGCAGCCCGGCGATCGACTCGCTGTCCCGGACCTTCACGGTCAAGATCGACATCCCGAAGGAGTTCCACATGGTCGGCGGCCAGCTCTGCGAGCTCGACCTCATCCTGCGCAGCGAAGAGGGAGTCGGCGTGCCGAACCAGGCGCTTCTCGACCGGCGCGACAACCGCCGCGCCGTCTTCGTCGTCAGGGACGGCAGGGCCGAGGAGGTTGAAGTGAAAACCGGCATCGTCGATGGCAAATGGACCATGCTGCTCAATCCCGCGGCGCTGAAGGGATTGCCGGTCGTCGTCGAAGGGCAGGCGTTTCTCGGCAGCGGCGACCGGGTCGACATCGCGCCGGCGGGGAAGGAGGGGAAATAAATGTTTCTTTCCCGCGCTTCCGTCCGGCGCCCGATCGCGATGAGCTGTTTCCTCATCATGCTCGTGTTGTTCGGAATCAATTCCTGGGACCAGCTCGGGCTCGACGCGTTCCCGAACGTCGAGATTCCGTATGTGACGGTCACGACGGTCTATCCGGGCGCGAGCCCGGCCGAGATCGAGGTCGATGTCGCCAAGCGCCTCGAGGACGCGGTCGGCACCATCGACGGACTCAAGACCATGAATACGACCTGCATGGAAAACGTCTGCCAGATCACGCTCGAATTCCAGCTCGGGCAGTCGGTCGACGTCGCCGCGCAGGATGTCCGCGAACGGATCGACAAGATCCGGAAAGAGCTCCCTGCCGACATCGAGCAGCCGGAAATTTCGAAGTTCGACCCGAACGCAACGCCGGTCATCACCCTCATGCTGACCGGGGATCTGCCGGTCGACAAGCTTTATGATTATGCCGATGAGACGCTGGCGAACCGGTTGTCGGTCATCTCCGGCGTGGCGGAGATCCAGTTGTCGGGCGGCGAGCCGCTCGAGCTGCGGGTCACGCTCGACAAGGAGAAGCTGACCGCCGCCGGCATTACCGTGAGCCAGGTGCTTTCGAAGCTCGGGGAAGCGAACATCAAAGTCCCGGTCGGCCGCATCCGGCAGGGCGTGCAGGAGATCAACGTCACCTACGATTCGGAGTTCAAGGATTTCAACGACCTCGGCGCGCTTGAGATCGGCACGCGCGAAAAACGCCGGATCTATCTGCGCGACGTGGCGGAAATCACGATGGAGTCCGAGGAGAAGCGCTCGCTCGCCTTTTTCGACGGCGAGCCGGGCGTCGTGCTGAAGGTCGTCAAGAAGGGCGAGGCGAACGCTGTGCGGGTCATCGACGGCGTACGCGCGGCGGTCGATGAAATCAACCGCGACAAACTGCTGCCTTCGGGCATGAACCTGGTCTGGGTGCGCGACTCCGGCAGTTACATCCGCTCATCGGTCGACGATGCCTGGAGCAGCATCGCCATCGGCATTCTGCTGACTGCGGTGATCCTTTTCGCCTTTCTGCACGAAGCGCGCTCAACCTTCATCGTCGTCATATCGATGCCGGTTTCGATCGTCGTTTCGTTCTGGGCGATGGACCTTTGCGGCTTCACGTTCAACATCTTCACGCTGCTTGCGCTCGGCACCTCGGTCGGCACGCTGGTGACCAACTCGATCGTCGTCATCGAGAATATCGCCAGACACCTTGAACGCGGCGAGGACCCGAAGACGGCGGCCGACAGCGGCGCGGCCGAAGTCGCTCTGCCGGTTTTCGCATCGGCCATGACGAACGTGGTGGTATTCGGGCCGATTGCGATGATGGGTTCGCTGGTCGGCCGCTTCCTCGTGCCGTTCGCGGTCACGATCGGCATTGCGACGCTGGTGTCGCTCTTCGTGAGCTTCACGCTGACGCCGATTCTCGCGGCGATCCTGCTGCGCGCCGAACGGCCGGAGCAGAACTCTCTGGCTTTCCTGTTCCGGTGGTGGAACCGCGGATTCGGCGCGCTCGAGCGGCAGTTCGGCCGTTCGATCGATTTCGTCTGCCGCCACGGGCTTGCGGCCGTGCTGCTGGCGGCGGCGCTTTTCCTCGCTTCGATGGCTTATCTGCCGGCCAGGGTCGGCATGACTTTCGTGCCGGACGGCGACCAGGGGGAATTCGTCATCAAGCTCGAGTTCCCGACCGATTACAGTCTGGAGAGTACTCTGGACCGTACGCTGGAGGTCGAAAAGCATGTGCGGGAATTGCCGAACGTGCTGGCGACCTCGACCGTGGTCGGCAAGGTGCAGGGGGTGGTCGGCCAGGCGTCGGAAGGGGTCTACCTCGCCGAAATCACGGTGGTCGCCAAACCGAAAAACGAACGGAAGGAGACGCTCGACGACATGCGCGACCTGTTCCGCGACGAGCTTAAGAACCTGTCGAACTGCATCGTCACGATCAATATTCCGTCGGCGACCGGCGGTTCGTCGGCATCGATGGAACTCGAAATCACGGGCGACGACCTCGACACGCTTGAGAAGATCGCCGTACAGGGGGCGAACGCGCTGAAAACCCACCCGGCCGCGCGGGATGTGGACAGTTCGGTGCGGCCCGGAAAGCCGGAAATCCGGATTGTACCGGACCGCACGGTGCTGCAGAATCTCGGGATCTCCTCCGCCTCGGTCGGCACGCTGCTGCGCGGCTCGATCGAAGGAATCAGGAACGGCACCTACAAGGTCGGCTCGCGTTCGTTCGACATCCGCGTCAAACTCGACGAGCGCAACGGGTACGACCAGCTTCCGTCGCTTTCGTTCTCCTCGAAAGAGGGAAAACCGCTCGGCATGGATGCGATTTCGCGGCTTCAGCCCTCGACCATGCCGATCCAGATCAACCGGACCAACCGGCAGCGGGTCGCGAAGATCTACGGGAACCCGGCCTCCGGCGTCGGGCTCGGGGACTTTGCAAAGCTGGCCGAAGAGACCGTCAGGGCGGACCTGCCGCCGGGTTACAAGCTCGCATTCAGCGGAGAAGTCACGAGCATGGAGGAGGCGAATGCGGATTTCGCCCGTGCGATCGTGCTGGCGATCCTCCTGACCTATCTGCTGATCGCGGCGATCATGGAGTCGTGGAGCGGTCCGTTCCTGATCATGTTCACGGTGCCGATGGCGCTGATCGGCATGTTCGGGGCGCTTTATCTTGCGGGACTGCAGCTTTCGATCTTCGGGCTGCTCGGTTTTGTGATGCTGATCGGGATCGTCGTCAACAACGCGATCCTGATCATGGACGACGTGAACGCGAACCGTGCGGCCGGGATGGAGCCGCCGGAGGCGATGCGCGCAGCGGTGAAGAACAAGTTCCGGCCGATCCTGATGACGAGCATTGCGGCGATTCTCGGCATTGTCCCGATGGCGTTCGGGAACGGGATCGGTTCCGAGATGCGGTCGAGCTGCGGGGTGCCGGTCATCGGCGGGCTGGTGAGTTCGACGATTCTGGCGCTCTACGTAATTCCGGCGCTCTACATTCTCTTCGCCGGAAGAAAAAAGAAAAAAGGCCCGGACCGTGCGGCTTGACACCGGCCGAAATACGGAGTATATTCAGGAAAGTCGAATTTTATATATTAACGAAATGACAGGACGCCGGCTTCTTCGCGGGGAGGAAAGCGGCCGGATTCAGGGCCGTTCGGCCCCGGCGAGGTTCCAGGGGGCGCGGAGCCCCTTGACGGAGTTTGAGGCGGCGCTTCAGGTTGCCCGGACGAAGCCCCTGCCGAAATGTCCGCAACGGAGTTGCGGCGCTTCGACCGGTGTGAGCGAAGGCGGCCGGGCAGTCCAAAGGGGCTGCCGCCGTTGCAGCTCCGGCAAACGACGGTCGATCGGAACAGCACATTCTGTTAGAATGCGAGCTGACAATGTGATGCGGTCATTTGCCGCGCCTGCGGCGCCGGGTCTTTCTGCGCGTTCGCGCAGCAGACCGTGTACGCTGCGCGTACATTTCCTCCGGCAGCCAGGGCGCTTCGCCCTTGGAGCCCGGCCGGCAGGGAGCCGGTGCCGACGGCGGCTTTGCCGCCTTGACGTTTGCAGATTTTATATGGGGACTATTATGAAAAAGCTGTTTTTATGTCTCGCGGCCGTCATGGCCTTTCAGGCGTTTGCCCTCCGTCCCGGCGACCCGGTCGAAGAACTTGTTGATGTGAAGTGGATTCAAGGCGTTCCGTTCGCCATGCTTCCCCCCGCCAAGCCCGCGCCGGGCGATCCGGAATACAAGGCCGTGATCTTTCTGCTGACCCGCGCCCAGAACACCGACGACACGCTGACGCTGCTGAATTATCTGCGGCGCACCTTCGCCAACCGCGCCCGCTTCGCCGTCGTCACTCCGGATTCCGAAGCGGACGTCAGGGCGCTGCTCGCCCGACGGCCGGATTTCACCCTGAGCTTCGGCATCGACACCAAGCGGACGCTGACTCCGAAATATATCGGCGACAGCCCGCTTCTTCCGCTGGCTTTCCTGACCGACAAAAGCGGCGAAATCATCTGGAGCGGCGAGGCTGCCTACCTCGGGGAGGCGCTGCAGAAATGTTTCGACGGAACGTTCGACCGGAAAGCGCAGCGTAAAATCGCTCCGCTGCTTGAGGAACTGCCCACGCTGCTTCGCGGGGAAAACGAGACGCGCATGCGCAAAACCGTCGATTCGATCTTTCAGCTCGAGCCGGGCCATCCGACCGCGCTGCGCATCCGCCTGTTCGTCCTCGAGAGCGCCGGGCGCGTTGAAGAGGCGCTGAAGCTGATCCAGTCCCAGCTCAGGCTTGTTCCGAAAAACACCCGGCTCTACTTCGAGGCAATGAACCTCATTGCGCGCAATCCGGCTCTGGCTGCCTACACCGGGCCGACCGTGCAGGCCTACGCCGGAGCGGTCACGGACAATGCCGACACCGACAACCAGATGGCGTGGATGCTCCTGACCCGCCAGCCCGGCGACCCGGAGGCGCTGAAGAGCGCCCTGATGCTCTCCCGGCGCGCCATGTCGCTGCTGAAACGCGATACGCAGGGCGCCCTCCGCGGCGCCTGTCTGAATACGCAGGCGCTGCTCGCCGCCCGCCTCGGCAAGCTCGAGGAGGCCGCGCGGCTTCAGGAAGAGGCGGTCAAGGTCTTTCAGGCCGCCGCTCTGCCGGGCGCCGTCGCCGACGCCCGGCAGCGGCTGCGTTACTACCGCACCGCCGTCGAACTTGCCGGAAGTAATTGAACGGAAACGGGATGAAGGAGAAATACAGGATCGTCCACCTGCCGAAAGAAAAGTGGCAGGGCACGGTGCTGCCGATCGGATATACGACGCAGGAGTACTACGACGTGGCGGTCGACCGGCAGGAATCCGGTTTCACCTTCACGATCCGGAAAAAGAAATTCGGCCGTCCCGTCACCCATACTCCGGAGGAGTACGACTGTCCCGACAGGCTGTATGCCGAATATTATCCGGAAGCCCGCGCCTGGGGCGTACTGGAGGCCGGCCGGCTTGTCGCCGCCATCGAAACCTGTCCCGAAATCTGGTCGAACCGGCTGCTGGTCACCGAATTGTGGATCGACGCCCCGTTCCGGAAGCAGGGGCTCGGCCATGCGCTGATGGAGGTTGCGAAAAAGCAGGCCCTCCGGGAACACAGGCGGGCCGTCATTCTGGAGACCCAGTCCTGCAATGTGAACGCCGTCGACTTTTACCTGCACGAGGGGTTCACCCTGATCGGCCTGGACTCCTGCTGCTACGGCAACAACGACCTCGCCCGGAAGGAGGTCCGCCTCAACCTGGGCTGGTTCCCGCCGCAGAAGGCGAAACCGTCAGACGGGGAAAACGGAATCCGTCCGGAGCGCCCGGAGGAACGCCACGCGGCGGAATAGAGGATAGAAGCGCTCCGGCCGGTCAGCAGCGCTCCGCCGCCTCGTCGAGAATCCGTTCCGTGGCGGAAGTGCCGATACGGGTGGCTCCGAGCTTCCGGGCGGCCAGCAGATCGTCCAGGGTGCGGACTTTGCCCGCCGCCTTGATTCCGATGCCCGGATCGGCGAGGCGGCGCATGAGCGCGAGGTGCGGAACCGTCGCGCCGTCGTAATCGTAAGCGCCGGACTCGCGTTCGGTGAACCCGAATCCGGTCGAGGTTTTGATGAAAGCCGGCATGATTTCGTTGCAGATGCCGCAGAGCTGCTCGATCATGGCGTCGCAGAGGAAGTCGTTTTCGAAGATGACCTTCAGAATCGCTCCTCCGGCGGTCACGCAGGCGTTGACGCCGCCGATTTCGTCGCGGAGGTATCCCCACTCACCGGAACGGACCTTGCCGATGTTGACGACCATGTCGATCTCGTCCGCGCCGTCGTCGACGGCCTGCTTCGCCTCATTGATCTTCAGCTGGACCGTGCCGGAACCGTGCGGAAAACCGACGACGGTTCCGGTTCGAATGCCGGTCCCGTCGAGCAGTTTCGCGGCAATGCCGACGAAATACGGCTTGATGCAGACGCTTGCGCAGTTGCGCTCCACGGCGACGGCCATGCCCTTGATCAGCTGCTCATCGTCCAGCATGGGATGGAGCAGCGAATGGTCGATCATCCGGGCGAGTTCGTCAACGGTCCAATCCGGCATACGGCACCTCTTTTTCAGTCGCGGACTGCGTCCAGGATCACGATGTTCTCGGTCGGCACGTCGCGGTGCATCTGGTGCGAACCGGTCTTGACCGCCGCGATCTGGTCGACGACATCCATCCCTTCGACGACCTCGCCGAACACGCAGTAGCCGAAGTGCTGCGGCGTGGGGGCCTTGAAGTCGAGGAAATCGTTATCGACCAGATTGATGAAGAACTGGGCCGTCGCCGAGTCGACGACGCTGGTGCGGGCCATCGCCAGCGTGCCGCGCTTGTTCGAAAGCTGGTTGTCCGCCTCGTTCTTGATCGGATCGCTGGTCGGCTTCTGGACGAAGTCGGCCGTGAAGCCGCCGCCCTGAACCATGAAGCCCGGGATCACGCGGTGGAAGATCGTCCCCTTGTAGAAACCCGCGTCGATATAATCGAGGAAGTTCTTCACGGTGATCGGCGCTTCTTTTTCGAACAGCTTGATTTTGATGTCGCCCTTGCTGGTTTTCAACGTAATCATGATTTTTCTCCTTGCTGGTTTTTCATACAATAGCCGTTGTTGCGGTGAAATTCAAATGTCAGGCGGAGCGCTTCGTCGAGATTGACCGTCTCCGCCAGGCCGAGCTCCCGCCGGGCCCGGGCCGTATCCGGAAGATAGCGCGGCGCGGGCAGGCCGTCCGGATGCCCGAGAACCGTAACGGCGGACGGCGGCGTCCGCAGTGCGGCGCAGCGCTCCGCGAGCTCCGCGATCGATACGGCATTTTCGCTGCCGACGTTGTAGATACGGCCCGGCTCCCCCGCCTCAAGCAGCCGCCGGAGCCAGCGGACAAGGTCGTCCGCATACAGATAGCTGCGCAGCGGCCGCCCGTCCCCGCGGATCGCAATCGGGCGGTTTTCCAGCGCGTCGCGCAGAAAATTGCCGGCCGCGAAGTGGATGCCGAGCGGCAGATAGGGCCCGACGAAAGCGAAACAGCGCGCAATGACCGTTTCGACGCCGGAGTCGAGGCAGAGGCGTTCGGCCTCGAGCTTGCCCTGTCCGTAAGCCGTGACCGGACGGCACGGATACGTCTCCGCCATTCGTTCGCACTCCGGCTCCTGCGGTCCGTAGACCGCGCCGGAGCTGGTCAGCAGCAGCCGCGGAACCTTCCGGGAACGGCAGAAGTCGAGAACGCGCTTCGTGCCGTCGACGATGATCGAACGCATCTCCGCCGGGTTCTCCGCCTCAAGCCGGGCGCTGGCCGGCGTCGCGGCATGCAGGACGGCTGAAAATTCTCCGTCCGGAAACGGAAAATCCCGCACGTCGCCCGCCGCAAAAGAGACGCCCGGCAGCCCGGCAAATGCCGGAAAGCGGCACAGAAACCCTTCCGGATCGCGCGAAAGGATCACCAGTTCCCCCTCGGAGACAGCTTCCCGTTTCCGGGCCGCGAGCAGGCTCTTCCCGAAAAAACCGGTTCCGCCGGTAATCAGAATCCGCGCCGCGCCGCTCATGAGGATCTCCTTCGAAAAGAAAAGTACTTATGCCCGAAGTAGCTCAATATCACCGTAATTCCGGTGATCAGGATATTGGCCCGCACCGGATTCATTCCGGCAATGGAGACCAGCAGAAACAGGCCGGCCAGCCCCAGCAGCGCCCCGGCGCCGTAAACCAGATAGCATTTCAGGTATTCCCGCAGAAAATTCCCCTTTGTCCGGAACACGAAGAACTTGTAGCACAGAAACGCATTCGTGATGGCGAGGATGTTGACGAGAACAGCCCAGAACAGGTAATTTCCCGACGTCCCCCAGAGCTCATAGACCGCAGTATAGAGTCCTACGCCGAAAACGGTGTTCCAGCCGCCGGCCAGAAGGTAGCGGATCACCCGGAAAAATTCCGGACGGTTGTTCCGGTAGAGCTCGAGCAGTTTCATCGGTCGAAATTGATCTTTTCCTCTTCAATCACCAGCGGCTTGTTCTTCACCTGCGTCCAGATCGCGCCGACATACTCCCCGATGATGCCGATGAAAATCAGCTGGACCGCCGAGAAGAAGAAAAGCCCGATGACCAGCGGCGCGAGCCCGAGCTGGAAGGTATCCCAGTAGAAGAGCTTGTAGACCAGGTAACCGGCCGCGACCAGCAGACTCAGAAACGCCAGCAGGAAACCTGCGAACACGGCGAGCCGCAGCGGCAGCTTGGTGTGATTGACGAAGCCGGTCATCGCCATGTCGTAAAGCGTGAAAAAATTGTTTTTGGTGCGCCCGTGTTTGCGCCTGTCCTGCACGAACGGCAATTCGACGCGCTTGAAACCGATCTCCGTCACAAGACCGCGGAAATACGGATACGGCTCGTGAAAGAGCTTCAGCGCATCCAGAAAACGGCGGTCATAAAGGCCGAATCCGGTAAAATTGCGCAGCTGAGGAGTTTCGGAAAATTTATCGAGCAGCCAGTAATAGAACCGGCGAACTGCGAACATCAGCGGGTTCTCCCGGCTCTCCGGCTTGACGCAGCAGACGATTTTCGCCCCCGCCTCCCACTCCCGCAGCATGGCCGGAATCATTTCGGGAGGCTCCTGCAGATCTGAACACATCACAATCGCCGCGTCGCCGTCCGCCTGAAGCAGCGCGTTGTAGGGAGAGCGGATATGCCCGAAGTTGTTTGCGTTCAAGATGACCTTCACCCGGCTGTCCTTCGCGGCCATGCGGCGCAGCAGCTCGCGGCTGCCGTCGGTGGAGGCGTTGTCGGCGACGATCATATCGAACGTATAGCCGGGCATGGTTTCAAACGCGCCGGCAACCCGGTTGAACAGCTCCTCGAGATTTTCAACTTCATTGAAACAGCCGGTAACGACGGTGATTTTTTTCATGATGTCCTGATTCTTTTCCATGCTTTCCGTGCAGTTCCGCTTATGTCCATTCCGCCGGCGGAGCGTTCCATATCCGGTCCGGCGCGGCGGACGCGAGCTCCGCCGCGCCGCCGTAGCCCCAGGTGACCGCTACGGTCCGCATTCCGGCCGCGCGCCCGGCTTCGATGTCCGGCACGGTGTCCCCGACCATCGCGCAGCGCGCCGGATCGAGTCCTGTTTCGGCCAGCGCCCGGCGCAGCCGTTCAGACTTGCCGCAGAGGGGGCCCGGCGTCGAATCGGGCGTATGAATCTGTTCGAACACCGGGAGCCACCCCTGCTTTTCGACGATCAGCCGGGTCGCGCGCAGCGCCTTGTTGGTCGCAAGGAACAGCCGCGTGCCGTCTCTGCGCAGCCGCTCCAGCAGCGCCGGAATCCCCGGATAGGGAACCGTGCCCGGAAAACCGCTCGTACAGTAAAGCTCCCGGAAGGAGGCGATCAGCGCCTCCCGCTCCGGCTCCGTCAGTTCCGGAAACAGGCCGGCGATCATCGGCTCGAGCGGCGGCCCGATCCGGAAATCGCGGCGGAAACGTTCCGTCTCCAGTCCGGCCGCCTTCAGAGCGGCGAGCCAGCAGCCGAAGATATCCGGCGCCGTATCGCAGAGCGTGCCGTCCAGATCGAAAAAACAGCCGTCAGGCTTCATAACGGTTCGCCTCCATCTCTTCGCGCGGCAGGAACGGGAACATATCCTCCAGCGACGGCGAAATGATCGAACCGTCCGGGAGCCGCCGCGAAGAGAGCTTCGGCGCGAACGTGTATCCCGGCGCCAGCACGCAGTCGCAGAAGACGGGGCCGTCGAAAGCCAGCGCTTCGGCGACCGTCGCGGCGGCGTCCGCGAGCGAGTCGAGCCGCAGATACCGCCAGCCGAATGCGGCGGCAATCGCCTGCCACTCCGGGAAGGTCACGCCGGAACCGTTGTCGCAGCCGGTATGGCGGCCCGCGAAAAACGAATCCTGCGTCTGGCGGATCGAACAGTATTCGTTGTTGTCGAACAAAAACAGTTTGACCGGAAAACCGTTGTGCCGGATGGTCTGCAGCTCCTGAAGGTTCATCATCAGGCTGCCGTCCCCTTCGAGGCAGACCACCGGCCGTTTGCCGCGCACGGCGGCCGCCGCCCCCAGCGCAGCCGGGAGGCCGAACCCCATCGCCGCGCAGCCGGAGTTGCAGAACATCCGCTGTCCCCGCTTTACGGCGCCGGCCTGGAACAGCGCGAGGCTCGGCGTCGCATTCGTGCAGCTGACCACGGCGTCGGCCGGCAGCTGTTCGCAGAGCGGCTCCATCAGCGCATACGGATTCAATCCCGCGGCGGAGCGGTATTCCGGAAGCACGACCGGGTAGCGCTCTTTGCGTTCGCGGTTCCAGGCGAGCCAGCGGCTCCAGTCCGGCAGTTCACGCGCCGCGAGCGCCGCCAGCAGCCGGTCGATGAACTCCCCCGCATCGCCGTGGACCGGCAGCGTCGGCTTCACTGTGGGCTTGGCCAGCTCGGCCGCGTCGATATCGACCACGATCAGCTCCTTCGCGCGCTTCGCGAAATTCTCATGGTTGTAGCTGACCTGCCGGATGTTGTTCCGGGTGCCGAGGCAGAGCACCCAGTCGGCATTCTGCAGCGCGATGTTCCCGGCCCGGGTGCCGATCGTGCCGATCCGCCCGATCGAATACGGAGAGCCGGTCGGCAGCAGATCGAAGCTGTTGAAGCTGCCGAGCACCGGAATCTTCAGGCGTTCGACCAGCTTTTCGAATCCGGCGAGATTGCCGGAAAGCCGGATTCCCTGTCCGGTCACCAGCACCGGCGAGGAGGCCGAAAGCAGGGTTTCGACGACTCGTTCGATCGTCTCCGCCGGGATCTCCGGCTTTGATTCCGGTACGTTCTCCTCGCCGTGAAGCGCCGCCGGGTCGATTTCGGCCGACTGCACGTTGATCGGAATGTCGAGCCAGACCGGCCCCGGCCGCCCGGAGCAGGCAATGCGGAGCGCCTTCTCGAGCTCCCGGCGGATGTCGAGCGGATCAGTGACCATCTTCGCATATTTTGTGACCGGACGGACGATGTCGACGATATTGATCTCCTGATCGCCGAGCTGCCGCAGCGGCAGCTCCGGCACGGAAGCGACGGTAGTCGGAAACTTCACCTGGCCGGAGAGATAGAGCACCGGCTGCGAGTCGAGCCACTCGCCGATGACGCCGGTCAGGGCGTTCGTGCCGCCCGGCCCGGTCGTCACGCTGACCACGGCGGGGCCGCCGGTCACCCGCGCGTACCCCTCCGCCGCGATGGCCGCTCCCTGCTCGTGGTGGGTGCAGACCGCCCGGAGCCGCGGCTCCGAACCGAGCGCGTCGTTCAGGAACATCGCCCCGCCGCCCGAAACCATGAAGACGTCCCTCACGCCGCGGTCGGCCAGAAACTGAAAGATATAATCGGCTGTACGCATATTGTTTCCCGCTGTTTACAGAACTGCCGCGCTGTGCTCATGGTATTTGATGAGCTGCTGGATCAGCATGGTCTTGAGCCGGGTCAGTTCATAGCCCGGATTGTAGTTGAAGTGTTTGAGCAGATATTCGGTTGCGATATTCCCGTCGTACCACTTGCCGCCGAGCCCGAGCAGCGTCGAATCGGTATAGCGGCACTTGTGGGCGAAGGCGACATCAAGCAGCTCTTCGGCCGTGCCGTTCTTGTTGTGCAGGTGAATGCCGGCCTCGACGCCCTCGGCGCGGCAGAGCTCGATCGCGTCGGAGACGTATTTCGGAGTGAAAATGCTTTCGGTGTCCGCGAAGTAGATGACGTCGATGCCCATCTTCTTCGCAAGCCGCGCGAAGGCCGTGTTCTCCTCGACCGTGTTGCGTCCGGCGCTCGTGAAATTGATGAAAATACGGTAGCCGAGCTTCTGGAGCTCCTCGATATGCCGGCAGAGCACATCGGGTTCGGTCTGCTTCGACCGGGTCAGGATGCGGACCGCATCGACGACCGAATCGGCCTTCGGGCCGACCGGCGCGAGCGGGCGCTGAATATCCCGCATGGCCGAAAGTTTCAGGATGTTCTTCGTGCTGCCGAAAATATCGTTCAGCTCCTCCGTGCAAAGTCCGCAGTACCGGATCGCGCCGCGGCCGGGGTCCGCCTCGGGATTGTGGAAAAAGCCGAGTTCCATATAGTCGTACCCGGCCGCTTCGACGAACCGGTAGTAGTCGCGCAGGAACGCCGGGTCGAAAAACCATCCGGTCTGGTAGCCGACTTCGCGCGCCGTGCAGTCGAAAAGAGTGATATTGTCGATCATAAGGACTTCCCTCCACAGTAATTACGGATGGTTTCGATCATGAAGTCGAGCTTTGCGCCGGTCATACCGGGGTAGAGGCCGATCCAGAAGGCGTTGTTCATGAGTTCGTCGGTGTTGGCGAGCCTCCCGGCGACGCGGTAGTCGCATCCCTCCCGCAGCGTTTCGAAGCACGGGTGCCGGGTCAGGTTGCCCGCGAACAGGTTGCGGGTCTGAATCCCGCGGCTTTCGAGATGCTCCGCAAGTTCGTTGCGGGTGAATCCGGCCCGCGGCGTCAGCCGGATCAGGAATCCGAACCAGGACGGGTCCGACTCCGGGTAGCGCTCGAAGAGAGCGAGTTCCGGCAGCTCCCTCAGGCCGTCGTGCAGCCGTTCGAAGTTCCGTTTCCGCGCCGCCGTGAAGCCGTCGAGCTTATCGAGCTGGGCGCAGCCGATCGCCGCCTGCAGGTCGGTCGCCTTCAGATTGTAGCCGAAGTGGCTGTAAACGTATTTGTGATCGTATCCGGCCGGAAGCGTGCCGAACCGGCGCGTGAACCGGCTGCCGCAGCGGTTGTCTTCGCCGGAACCGCAGGAGCAGTCGCGCCCCCAGTCGCGCATCGAGAGCGCGATTTTCGCCAGCAGCGGATCGCTTGTGTAGACCGCGCCCCCTTCGCCCGTCGTCATGTGGTGGGGCGGGTAGAAGCTCGACGTGCCGAGGTCGCCCCAGGCGCCGGTCAGCCGGCCGCAATACCGCGAGCCGAGCGCGTCGCAGTTGTCTTCGACGAGCCAGAGCCGGTTTGCGTCGCAGAACGCCTTCACCGCATCGAGCCGGAACGGATTGCCGAGCGTATGGGCGAGCATGACCGCCTTCGTCCGCGGCGACAGGGCCGCTTCGAGCAGCGAAACATCGATATTCGCGGTTCCGGGCTCGACATCGACAAAGACCGGAACGGCGCCGTACTGCACGACCGGGGCGACCGTGGTCGGGAATCCGGCCGCGACGGTGATGACTTCGTCGCCGCGTTCGATCCGCCTCTTTCCGAGCAGCGGCGAGGTCAGCGTCATAAAGGCCAGCAGATTCGCCGAGGAACCCGAATTCACGAAAAGCGCCCGCCCGACGCCGAGGTATGCCGCCAGCTTCTCTTCGAATTCCCGCGTATAGCGCCCGGCGGTCAGCCAGAATTCGAGTGCCGCGTCAACGAGGTTCACGAGTTCCTTTTCGTCGTAAACCCGCCCGGCATAGTTGATCCGGCTCTCTCCCGGGACGAACGGCGGCTTCTCCTGTCCCCGCAAAGCCGCCAGCGCCTCGACCCGGCTTAAAATCTCTTTTTTCAAACTCAGTTCGTCCATGACAATCCCTTCCGCGCGGCATCGGCGACATAAGCTTCAAGATCCGCCGCCGTATTGATCCGTCCCGAATCGTAATAACCGCGATACCAGCCGGCCGTGCGGCGAATGCACTCCTCCGCGTTCCAGACTCCGCGCCAGCCGAGATCCCTCGCCGCCTTCGTGCAGTCGAGCCGCAGGAGCTTCGTTTCATGCGGCGCATCCGCCGGCGGCGCAAAGCGGAATCCGACCCGGGGCCAGAAGCGGTTCATCAGCGCGGCGACCTCGCCGACCGTCAATGCGTCCGCCGTCTCCGGACCGAAATTCCAGGCTGACGCGGCAGCCGCATCCCCTTCAAGCAGCCGCTGCCCGAGCAGCAGATAGCCGCCGAGCGGCTCAAGCACATGCTGCCACGGCCGGACGGCGGACGGGGAACGGAGCGGTTCGACGGCTCCGGCCGCCGCCGCCCGGACCAGGTCCGGCACGAGCCGGTCGGCCGCCCAGTCGCCGCCGCCGATCACATTGCCGGCCCGCGCGGTGGCGAGTCCCACTCCCGCCGCGCGGAGAAAACTGTCGCGGTAACTCGCGGCGACGAGCTCCTGGCACCCCTTCGAGGCGCTGTACGGATCGTAACCGCCGAGCGGATCGTTTTCGCGGTAGCCTTCGGCCTTCTCGCTGTTCCGGTAACATTTGTCGCTGGTGACGACCACGACCGCACGAAGTTCCGGGACGTTCCGCGCCGCTTCGAGCAAATTGACCGTGCCGCCGACGTTGACCGCAAGCGTATCGACCGGCTTCCGGTAAGAGAGGCGGACAAGCGGCTGTGCGGCGAGGTGAAAGATGATTTCAGGCCGGAACTCACGAAGAACGGAGCCGAGTTTTTCCGCGTCGCGGATGTCGCACCACTCCGAATGGCCCGGCGGATTCAGCAGCCGAAAGTGGTTCGGCTCCGTCTCCGGCGGCAGCGAAACGCCGCAGAGCTCTGCGCCGAGGCGCCCGAGCCACATCGTCAGCCAGGATCCTTTGAAGCCGGAGTGGCCGGTGACCAGCACCCGTTTCCCGCGGTAAATATCGTTGAACACGATCTTTCACTCCTGCCAGTATTTGGTCCACGGCGCGGCGCCGGAGTTCCAGAGGTCGGAGAGCAGCCGGTGTTCCCGCGGCGTATCCATGCACTGCCAGAACCCCTCGTGACGGCGGGCGGCCATCTCGCCGTCGCGCATGGCTTCGCGCATCGGCGCGGCCTCGAAATAACAGTCTTCCGCGTCGTCGAGATAACGCGGCAGGAACTGCCGGTCGACGACCATGAAGCCGCCGTTGACGTAGCTGCCGGTCCGCAGCGGTTTTTCGGCAAAGCCGGTCACGCGGTCGCCGTCGAGCTTCATTTCGCCGAATCTCCCCTCGGGGTGGACGGCGGAGACCGTCAGCAGCCTGTCTGAAGCACGGTGAAAATCGAGCAGCGCGCCGATATCGATGTCCGCCACTCCGTCGCCGTAGGTGAGAAAGAATTCACGGTCTTCCGGCGCGAGGTAACGCGATGCGCGGCGCACCCGGCCGCCGGTCATGGTTTCGATGCCGGTGTCTGCCAGCGTAACCTCCCAGTCCGCCTCGTAGGCTTCGCCGTGGTAGACAATGCCGTGATCCTTGCCGAGCTTGACCGTGATGTCGGTCGACCGGGCGTGAAAATTCAGGAAATAGTCGATGAACTCCTCGCGCTTGTAGCCGAGACAGAGGATGAACCGGCGCACGCCGAAAGCCGCGAAACAGCGCATGATATGCCAGACGATCGGCTGCTCGCCGATCGGAACCATCGGTTTCGGAAGCAGCTCGGTCACTTCCCTCAGCCGGGTGCCCTGGCCGCCGCAGAGAATCATTGCCGGCGGCATCGGCTGTCGCGGTCCATTCATGCCGTATCCTTTCCGTCGAATGACACAGTTACTCTAATTATGGTAATGTATCATCATCCGGACAAAAGTCAATCGGGACGGACGGCAGAAAAAAAGAAACTCCCTGTTCCGGCGGAGCAGGGAGCTTCGGACATCTCAGTCAAGAGAGAGTCTTACTTCTTCATCTGGGCCTTGGCTTTTTCCCAGACGTCTTTGCCGACAAAGGCGGTCAGGCTGCGGCCATCGGCAGTCTTGCCCTTGAACGCATAGCGCTTACGGCCGGCATCGCCAAACGTAACGCAATCCAGAACATCCGCGCTGACCTTGGTCTTGGCCTTGACATCGTAGAAATCATGCTTCATCGTTCAACTCCCTCCTATTTGGTTGTGGTGAGCCGTGGTAACTGAGAGTAATTATACTTAGAGTTATACATAAATTCAAGCTCAAAACATGATTTTTATGCAAAAAAAGCAATTTTTTCGCCTTTTGCGCCGCTTTTTCCGCGAAAACCGGCCATCCTCTGCGGCCCGCCGTTGAGGGGCAGGCGGTTCCGACGCCGGAGCACAGGGAGCGTTCAGCCCCTGAAGGCGACGGCCCGGAGGCGGCGGTAATCCACCACGAACTCCTCGCCGTTCCAGAGCAGCGGACGGCAGGCGGTCTCGACCTCCGAAAGAATCTGCTCCTGCACTGCGGCGCCGAACACGGACAATTCATCAGCCAGGAAACAGCGGACCCAGCGGCGCAGCCCTTCCGCTCCGCCGGGCAGCGGCGTCTGGCGGTCGAATTCAAGCACGCGCTCCGGTTCGAAACCGGCCGCCTTCAGCCGGTCGAAGAACTCGTCCGGCGTCGGGCAGTAGAAGCGTTCGCGGTACTCCCGCCCGCGTCGCGCACAGGCCGCTGCAAACGCCTGGCGCATGGTCGCGATATTGCTCGCCGCACCGAATTCGCAGACCAGTTTGCCGCCCGGCTTCAACGCGCGCCGGATCTCGGCGAGCAGCCGGTCCACGTTCGGAATCCAGTGGAAAACCGAGTTCGAGAACACCGTGTCGAACTCCTCGTTGTACGGGAGCTCGAGCGCGTCGATCTCAGCGAACATCAGCTCCGGATGGCTGAAGCGGGCCTTGACGATCTTTTCGGCGGAGTTGTCGATGCCGAGCACGTTCGCGCCGTTCTTCGCGAGCTCGGCAGTCAGCGCGCCGGTGCCGCAGCCGAGGTCGAGAATCCGCTGCCCCGGCGACATGTCCACATGCACCATCAGCGATTTGCCGTACTCGGCGAACAGATTGGTTTTGCAGGGTTCCGTCTGTACCGTATTCCTCTCCATTTTTCCGTACCTTGTCTAGTTATCCCCGATATGGTTGATCGCATTGGCGATCGCATGGATCGCCGCGAGATTGATATTGACGTCGATTCCGGCCCCGTAGACGATCCGGTCGGAGCCGGACGGCCTGATTCCGATGAAAGCGGCGGCTTCCGCTCCCGCTCCGCGCCCGATCGCATGTTCGCTGTACATCTCGACCTGGAACGGCGGGACGGCGCCGCAGTCGTGGAACGCCGCGGCGGCCGCTTCGATCGGGCCGCCGCCGGTGCCGGAGACGGAAAAACGTTCCCCGCCGGCCTCGAGTTCGAGATCGACTTCCGTTTTGTCCGCCGCTCCCGGGGCAGGGCGCTGCAGCCGGAAGCCGGCGACCGTGACCCGGCCGTTCCGTGCCGCGACCTTCTCCCGGAAAATCCGGTACACCTCGGACGGCGTGATTTCGCTGCCGGTCGCTTCGGCTTCGGCCTGCACTGCCTTCGCCACCAGCGGCTGCATCCCCTTCGGCACTGAGATTCCGTAAACGCTCTCGAGCACGTAGGCGACGCCGCCCTTGCCGGACTGGCTGTTGATGCGGATCAGCCCGTCGTAATTCCGGCCGACGTCGGCCGGATCGATGTGCAGATACGGCATCTTCCAGCCCTGCCGGAAACGCTCGCCGATCTCCTTCCGCTGCGCCATCCCCTTGCGGATCGCATCCTGATGCGTACCGGAGAAGGCCGTAAACACGAGTCCTCCGGTGTACGGCGCACGCGGATGGATGCCGATCTCGGAGACCTCTTCGATGAAGGCGGCGATTTCGGGCAGTTTGGAAAAATCGAGCCCGGGCTCGACGCCGCGCGACTTCAAATTCAGGATGAAAGTGATGAGATCCATGTTTCCGGTCCGTTCCCCGTGCCCGGCGAGCGTTCCTTCGACCCGGTCCGCCCCGGCCAGCACGGCCATTTCGGCCGCTGCGACGGCGCACCCCTGGTCGTTATGGGTGTGAACGCTCAGGGTCGTTTCGTTCCGGCCGGTGTAGCTCCGGCAGAACGACTCGATCATGTCGGCGAATTCATAAGGCGGACGGCGTTCGACGGTGGCGGGGAGGTTCAGCACGAAATCGCGTTTGCCGCGCGGCTTCCATGCCTCCCGGACCGCTTCGGCCAATTCGACGATGGCGCCGACCTCGCTGTCGGAAAATTCCTCCGGCGAAAACTCGTACCGGATGCGGTCGCGCATTCCGGCCGCGTCGACGGCTTCCGCGATCATGCGGGTGCCGTCAACGGCCGTTTGCATGATTTCTCCGGAAGTTTTACCGAAGACGAATTCCCGGTGGAGCTCGCTTGTCGCAATATAGCAATGAACTGTCGCCTGCCGGACGCCGGCGAGAGAGGCTACCGTCCGGTCGATCAGGTCCTTCCGGGCGGCAGTGAGCACATTGATGCGGACGCCGTCGGGGATGAGCCCTTCGCCGATCAGGCGGCGGACAAATTCGAACTCCTCGCCGGACGAAGCCGGGTAGGCGACTTCGATCTCCCGGAATCCGATCCGGCAGAGCATTTCAAAGTAACGGATTTTCGTCTCGACATTCATCGGCTTCGCGAATGCCTGGTTGCCGTCGCGCAAATCGACGGGGACACAGAGCGGCATGGACCGGATGCGCCGGGTCGGCCAGACGCGGTTTTCGATTTCGATGGGCTGGGGGGCTCGATACTTCGGATATTCACTCATTCTCATTCTCCGGGACTTCATTCGATTCTTCGATTCGGTGGAGCCGGTTCAGAACGCCGGGAGAACGGAAAGACGGACATTTTCCGGGGTCTGAAACATGGCATCAACGCGCCGACCTGGCTGAGTCCGGTTCCGGAAAACGGTGTCGCAAGCGTCTTCACTCAAGCCTGATCGGCGCAAGTAAGTCGCAGGAGATTGAAGTTGGCGGAAATGAAAGAAGCCGGAACCGGACACGCCGTCCCGCTTCGGAAAATCGAGCATCGGTTGTAATCAGAGAAACTCATATGCTTTCATGCTTCTTTCGCTTTAAAAATATAATATCATGTTTTGCAGAAGAATCAAGTTGATTTCGCAAAAAAAATTCAATATTATCCGAATGTGCAGCTCGCACCCGGAGAGACTCGGCCAATGTTGTCCGATCATAAAAGCGCGGCAGGCTCCGCGCAGCGGATACGAACGGACTGCACGACTCGGCGGCAGCAGCGGCTCCGGAAAGTATCCGAAGGGGTGGCTGCTTTCTGGACAGGGGCAGCGCGAGCGATAATGACGAAGGTGAACGCAGCGAAACGAAGCTCCTCCGGCGTGGCGTACCGCCGGCGTGCGTTGAAGAGTGTCCGGCTTTCAGCCGGACAAGTAAGCCCTCCCGGAGGGGTGACTCCGTGAGTGGTAAGGGCGCAGCCTGCGGGAAATGAAAGTTCCGGACAGGGGGTGCCGACACGATCAGAAGCCAAGGCATGATTGCCGTCTTCGGCCGGACAACCATGTTTTAGAGGGAAACGCGCACATTATTAAAACGCTCCCCCGCTGTGCCATTGCTTCCGGGATGCACGCCCCTTGCGGGGCGCGGTCTTTCTGCGCGTTCGCGCATCAGACCGTGTACGCTGCGCGGCAAAATTTCATTTTGCTGATGCAGCTGTTTCGCTTCGCGTACAGATTGCCTCCGGCGGCCAAGGCGCTTCGCCCTTGGAACCCGACCGGCAAGGCGCCGGCGCCGTCGGCGGCTCCGCCGCCTTTAGCGGGTACGCAGTTACCTTCCGCCTTTTTACCTGCCCGTCTGCTCGATGATCTGCGGATTCGGCGGCACGTAACCGTGCGTCGACCCCTGGAACCAGCGGATCTTCTTCGGTGACTTGATGTTGTTGTAGAGAATCGCCACGCCGGAGGGCGGACACGTATAGTCGCCCAATCCCGCCCGCGTGATCTCCACCGGGCATTTGATCCGCTTCGCGTGGTTGATCGTGTCGTAATAGCCGAGCGCGTCGACGTACGGCGGGAACCAGCCGCGAATACGCCCCTTCGAGTCGCCCTTCATATCGCTGCACCACGGAATATCCGGCTTCGCAAGCGTGACGTCCGGATCAAGCCCGGCCGCCCAGACGGTTTGCAGTCCGCCCTGGCTGCCGCCCGCTGCCGTGAGGTTTTTCCCGTCCCACTGCGGCAGAGACTTCAGAAACTCGAGCGAACGCATGACCCGCATCGCCATCCCGTTGAAGTAAGCGGTTTCCGGATTCGAATTCTGCTTCGGGTCGAACGCATAAATCTGCCCGTTCGACTTGATCTCGTTCGTGAAGTTGTCGTAATATTCCTTCGGCTGGTTCAGCTTGAAGCCGTGCGCATTCACGTGGAAGACGATCCTGTCTTTGCTCCCGCCGGAAGGCGGAGTCTGCCGCGAAACGCCGTACCCCTGATAGTTGGCCTGGGCCGGCAGCGATTTTGCCTCCGCGCCGGCCGGAATGGTCAGATAACCGGTGACCGGGCGCGGCCCGGCACAGTCGACGGTGACCTCGTAGACATCGACCTCCGGAGTCGAAGTCGGCTGCTTCTCCATTTTGAACTTCATCGGAACCGCGGCGAGACGCTCCTTCTGCTTCTGCCAGAAAGCGTCGAAATCCTTCGGTTCCTCCGCCCCCGCAACCAGCTTTTCGGGCTGCACGCCGGCGCCGCCCTCAAAGGAGATATCCATGCTGCCGCCCCACATGTTCTTCGCGCGCAGCGGCGCGCCGTTCCGATCCACGAGACGGGCGATGATACGGACGAACCCGGGCTTGTCGATCGAGGTTTTGATCACAAGCGGTTCGCCGGAAACTTCAACCTTCCCTCTGTCGCTTTTGCCGTCGTCGCCGGTGCGCGACCATGCGAGGAAATACGGCACGGTCGGCTGCTGCCCCATCAGGTCGGCGGTGATGGTGAAGGTCATCTCCTCGCCGGGCGCATAGCTGAGCGGGTCCTTGTCGGTCACGCCGGTGACCCGGGTCCGGGCCGGATTCAGGGTGATGACCTCCCTGATCTTCAAGTCGTCAAACTGCCCGACGACATAGAGCTCGGCGTCGCTGTAATTTTTGCCGGAGGCCGTGAAGGTCCAGTCCGGATGCCCCTGCGGACTGCTGCCGATGCCGAGGTCGCAGTTCTGGTTCTGTCCCAGGTGGTTGAAGGCGAAGACAGTCTGCTTCTCCTGGAAATTGTGCACCTGCATCGAGCCGTAGGTGCCGCCGCCCGAAACCGAGTCGCCGAAATCGTACTGCGAATCGCTGGCGCCCGGAATCTGCTTCGCATTCCCGGCGCCGTAGTCGTTGCCCCAGAATTCAACATTTCCCCGGTCGAACCTGCCGGTCTTGACCCCTTCGACATTGGAGGAGACCTCGAGATTGTTCACATAAGTCTGGCTGATGCTGCCGCCGGGCGAGGGCACCGCGACGGCCGCAAGCGTCTCCGCAAACGGGTCCATGGCAGTGAATACCCAGCTCATTTTTCCGCTCCGGTCGGTGAGCTTCAGCAGGTAGCCGACCCGCTTGAGCTTGCCGTCCAGCGCTTCGGTGCGGTCGACCTGATAGCCGTCGGCGCCCCATCTGGTCGGGTTCAGCTTTGCGATGAGCTCGTACCCTTTCGCCTCCGGAACCAATTCGAGAAGCTCGGGAACTTCCGCCTGGAGCGTCGCGCCGCCGAGAACCGCCAGCGCCGTCATGCCGTACAACAGTTTCATAGAATCCCTCCTGGTTTCTCCAATATAGCCTTTGTCCATACGGTTTGCAAGCCGGAGAAAAACGGCGGGGAGGGTGGAATGCAAAAATTATTCCGAAAAATCTCGCGTGAATTCCGCCTGCCACTCGAGCCGCCTCCGCTTGCGCCGGAATGCCCGCACATGGCCGTCGAGAAATGCGACATTGTAATATCTGCCGTGTCCCCAGAAATAGCGGCCGTCGACGAATCCGCCGTAGCGCCAGTACGGATATTCACGGTCGTCGGTACGGTCGTTGAAACCGGTATCCTCGACGATGAAATACGAGCCGGGGGAACGGATGCTGCCGACACGGATTCCGCCGTCGTGAACGACATTGCCCGGCAGCACGAAACGGGCCAGCAGCACGGTCTGGTAGGAACCTGCCCGGGTCGGGCGGGCGAGATAGAGATTCTTCTCCTTCAGCGCGGAGCGGCAGCCGTCGTAACTCATCACCGCTGAGGGACAGGCCATCGCGCGCGGCACTCCTCCCGGATACGGCCCGGGCACGGGCGGATTGTACTGATCCGGATAATAAATCCCGCCGACCGGCAGATATCCCTTCAGCAGCTCCCAGAAAAAGCGGAATTCAGTCGAATACGAAGCATGTTTGTCTTCGATGATATAGTAGGGCAGATAGTCATTCCAGTCGTTGGCGTAAAATTGGACCGCCGTCCCGAACAGGGCCTGGTTCGAGCGGCAGTGGCTGCGACGCGCATTTTCCCGGGCGCGGCTGACCGCCGGCAGCAGCAGCGCGGCCAGGATCAGAACGATCAGCATGACGGCCAGCAGCTCCGTGAGCGTATACTCCCGCCGTCCGGCCATGCTTTGCCGCCGCAATGAATTCACCGGATTGCCCCTGACTCTCGATCATTCGTGATAAGAAAAGAACAATATAAAATGCGTTTCGGGTATTTGCAAGGCATTCGCACGATTTTCCGGCAAATTCACGGGGACCGGCTGCCGCCGGAGACTCGTGGGCGGATGCGGGACGGAATCAATCCATGCGCACAAGATCGGCATCGCAGTTGCAATCAGGTTGCGGCCGGGCTTGACAAGCTCGTGCGGAATCCGGTAAACGCGCAGCTTCTCCCTTCGGTTCGGGGGGACGTTTTCCGCCGATGCCCGCCGCCGAAACTGCCGGCGGAACGATGAACCGCCGGGCAGCCGGACCGGAAAAGCGGAAAAGGTCCGCAACGGCTCAGTCGGTGGGCGGCGGCGCGTAATGCCGGGGGCCGCCGAGCTGTTTCCAGCGGACGTAGACGAAAAGCAGCGCCAGCGTCGCGGCCACCGTGAAAATCGTATCCCAGATGAAGATGAAGCGGTAGCCGAAACGGTCGATCGCCACGCCGCCGAAGTAGTTCGCAAAGATCAGCAGGATGCTGTTCATCATCGCATTCGCACTGCTGAACTGACCGAATTTATCCGGCGGGAAAAGTTCGATGAACACCGGGCCGTTGCTGACGAACTGCACCGCATACACCACGGAAATGGCGATTCCGACCACAAAAAAAGTCGGGTAGTCCACCACGCCGAAATAGCCCCACACGTTTGCGGCGACCACAATGACGCCGCTTGCGACGAAGACCCGCAGCGGGTGCAGCCGGTCCATCAGGAAACCGGTCAGCACCACCACGCCGGCCGATACGACCGCTCCCGCCGCCATCACCTTGCCGAACTGTCCGGCGGTCATCTGCAGCTCCCTGGTTGCAAACAGCAGATTGAAGGTGCTGCGGCAGACCGTCGAGGCGTTGTTCAGTGCGGTTCCGAGGAACAGGAACGTGAAGAACCAGTGGCGGTAGCACTGCCGGAAATAGATGCCGATCCACTCCGCCGGCCGTTTCAGCAGCGGGCCCTCCGGCCGCCGCACCGTTTTGGGCGGCGGATATTCTCCCTCCTTCACAAAAAAGCACATCAGCAGAAAGCAGACCAGATACAGCAGCCCGATGCCGGTGAAAACCGCCGGAGCATAGTCGATGATATACGGCATCACGAAAAAGTTGAACAGGAATCCTCCGGCGGTTCCGGCCAGGTTCAGTGCCGCCATGAAACGCCCGATGAACCGGTGCGGAATCACATCTGCGAAGATGTAGTAGTAGATCGATCCGACGATCAGGTTGAAGAACTGGAACACCACCGAAAATATGCAGATCAGCAACACGCCGAGCGTATTGATGTCCGCTTCGGGAAAGAGGTTCGCATGTACGTACCCGGTGATCGGCGAAATCCATCCGATCAGGATCAGGAAAAACGTCACGAACGGCGTTGCGAAGAGCAGGTACGGAATCCGCCTGCCCCGGCGCGTCCGGGTCCGGTCGCTGGCCGTGGAGAGGATCGGGTTCATCACGAAATTCATCGCCGCCGGCACGCTGCCGACCACCAGGCCGATCAACGCGCCGGAAGCGCCGAAATGCTCCAGCGTCAGCGGCAGCAGCGTCGGGACCAGGCTGCCCAGCATCCCGAACACGGTGCCGCCGAGGATCACCCAGGCCGATACCACGATCACTTCGCCGAGCGAGTAGCGCAGCGTGCCGACCGTGTACGGCCGCTTCGGGTCGGAGGCGGCGGGCGGGCAGGGGCCGGGAACGGCCTCCGCCTTCAAGGGGTCGTCGGCCGCCTCCATCGTCAGAATGGCGTCGTTCATCGGATTACTGCCGGTTCAGCTCGACGATGTCGCTTGCAATATCGTTCCCGGTGAACCGGAATTCACCCGGTGCGCGCTGCTCCGTGTTTCCGGTGCGGCTGCGGAAAGTCAGACCTTCCGGCAGCTTCACCCGGAGCGTGCCGGCGGTCCGGCCCGGCCCGACCCCGGCCAGCAGCAGCCGGTAATTGCCGTTGCCGTCCGTGAAGCAGCGCGCCCGGAACTTCCCCTCGGATTCGACGATTTCAACCGCCGGGCCATCCGCCTCCGCCATCAGGAAAGGCTCGAGCTTTTTGAGTTCGCCGGCGGCCATGCATGCGTCGCGCCAGCGCTTCTCCGCCAGCTCCGGCTCGGCTTCGGTCCCGGCCGGACCGCGGAAGAAGTCGAAGTAACTGTAAAAAACGAATCCCTTTCCCCCGTGGATGGCCTGCACCAGCGCCAGAGAAAGCATCTCCTCGCCGGTCGGGTCGCGGTAGTCGGCGGCTTTTTCCGCCGGGGAATAGATATTCAGATTGTGCGCCTGCGGCACGTTCCAGGTCGGAATCCCGGTCGCTTCAGCCAGCCCCATCAGCCGGTCGATTGAAGTCATATGGTGGTCGTATCCCTCCGAAATCCGGGAAATCGGATACTGGTCGCCGCCGAACAAGTCCAGCATCGGCAGATAATCCTCCACATTGGGCTGGTAGAAGACCGCCCAGGTCGGATGGTCCGGGTCGAGCCGGTTCACAAGTTCGCGCCGTCGGGTCATGATATCGACCCAGTCCGCCATCTTCTCGTCGCAGGTGTACCATGCCAGCAGGGCGGGGTGGCTGCGGAAGGCTTCGACATAACGCTTCACGGTCTCGTCGGCCCCCTTCAGATCGCGGTAGACGTAATCGTCCGGGCCAAGCGGGTTGGAGCGGTACACGTCCTTGATCGAAAAGAGGATCTTGAGGCCGTTGGCGTGAAGTTCGTCCAGCGCCAGCTTCACCGCCTCGAAGGGAGCCCGATTGCCGCCGACTTCGCCGTCCGGACCGAGCTGCATGCTGCCGTAGGGCATCACGCAGTTGAAGGGGCTCTCCGCAATGCGCTTCACGTCCCGGCGGGTCAATTCCCCGGTATAGAGGCCGAGCGGCATATAGGGTTTCCCATCCACGATCGCCCGTCCCCGGGCGTCGATCACGCAGTTGCCCGGCAGCGCTTTTCCGAACCGTTTCCGGATCTTCACCGGCATCTCCTTCCAGGCCAGGATCAGGCGGTTGGCCGGATCGAGCAGCCGGGCCCGCAGAAGGCCGTCCCCTTCCGGGAGCGCAGGCAGTTCGGTTTCGGCGATCCGTCCCTTCACCGGGACGGTGCGAAGCACAGTGCGGCCGGCCGTTTCGAGCCGGAGTTCAAGCGTCTGTTCCGGCGACGGCGTCACGCCCTCCGGCAGTTGAAAACTCCCTGTGCAATGCGAGAAGAAACGCAGCACGCCGCCTTCCGCATCGATCAGGTTGTGGGTCGGATAGACCGGATGCAGCTTCCAGCGCGGCCCCAGCTCCTCCACGAACACGTGGTCGAACCAGACCTTTCCGGTTGCGCCGCGCGGCATCATCAGATGGATCACAAACGTGCACTGCTTCTCCTGCGGCGCGACGGTGACCGTGTATTCCATCGGTGTCCAGCCGCACACCTTGTCGGCGCTGGTCGGACACTCGACATTGCGCAGCCATCTGCCGTCCGCGTCATAGAGTTCGACGACGATCCCGGCGTAACCGCCTTTGATCGCTTCGATGCGGACGGTTCCGCCGAAACGGTAGGTACTGCCCGCCTTCAGCGGCAGCGAACGGCTGACCAGCGTATAGTTGTCCGGGTCGGTGCGTTCGTAGCAGAGCGCCGGGCTGCCGTTGACTCCGGCATTGGCGGCCACCCGGACCGCCCTGCCGTCGATGTTCCGCCAGCCGTTGGCGCCGGACGGGAATTCGCCGTCGGCCAGCACGAATCCGGCGCTGCGGTCAGTCTGGCCGCTCAGGTCGCGCCAGCCGTCGGTTTCGGCCGCGACGGCCGCGACAGTCGCCAGCATCATCAGAAAGAGCATGAGATGTTTCATCGGATCAACCTTTTTCCCGCCGGATTATTTGTAGTAAAAATTGCCGTTCCACTGCTGCGGACCGCAGAGATACTGCTTCTTGTCGGCCATCAGCGCCTGCCGCGTCATATTCCGGGCGCTGCCGTCGAGCAGTCCGGCGTTCACCGAGACGCCGCTGTGCCGCGCCGCCATCGGGTACCAGCTGCTCGCTTCCAGGCCGGGGATGTGGAATGCGCCTTCGCTGCACGAGCCGGGCTGGAAAAACTCCCCGTTGTACTGGTCGCTGATCGTCCCCGGCGGCGTATCCGCGAAGTAGAGCGGCAGCCCGCGCCCCTCCTGCCGGACGAAATTCAGGATGCTCGACAGCTTGTGCATGGTGCCTCTGTCGTCCTTCGCCTCCCACTGGTAGCCGAAGGTGGACATGTTCAGGCCGATCGCGATGCTGTTCTGATCGGGGTACATCGGGTCGTGTTCCCACCATGCCGCCAGCGGCTCCGTGGGGCACAGGAAGGACTTCGGGCTGAATCCGTAAGCCGCGTTCAGGTAGACTGACCAGCTGACGGTGTCGCCGGCATTCAGGCCGTTCCGGGCGGCCGGCAGCGCGGCCACCCGGCCGAGACAGTAATCGTCGTTGTCCGCCTGATACATGGTGGCCGGCATGAAAATCTGCTTGATATTGCTGAGGCATGAAATCGACTGCGCCCTTTCGCGCGCTTTGTTCAGGGCGGGCAGCAGCATCGCGGCCAGAATTGTGATAATCGCGATCACGATCAGCAATTCAATCAGCGTGAAGTTCCTTTTCATGGATCAGAATTCCTTCGGGTTTAGGGTGATATCGTTACATTCCATATGGAGAAACAACTGTTTTCAGGCAGGGGGAGGGGCCGCTTTTCAACGTAGGCGCGGCCCGTCGGTTCTGACCACGAACTCCCGGGCCGGAACCACGATCGAACGGTAGAAATCCGGGTTCGGCGCAAGGTGGATCTCCGACATCAGCTTGACGATCGCCCGGAATTCGCTGCTCAGCGGATGAGTGACCGCATTGCAGATAAAGCGTTCCTTGAACTCCGGCACCTGGCTGAGGAGATTGTCGTAGCTGATCAGCTGAACTTCGCGTCCCGGCTTCAGGCCGTGTTCGTAGAGGACGTCCAGCACGCCGACCGTCACGTAATCCGAGAGCGAGATGATCGCCGTGTCGCATTTGAATTCCTTCAGGAACATCTTGCCGTATTCGCGGCCGCAGAGGATCTGGAAGTGGAAGTAGTCGCCGGACGGAACCGGGAAACAGAGGTTTTCCCGGCCGAAACCGCACAGCTCGGCCGCATCGCAGAGCGCTTCGTAACGATGTTCCGCAGTGGACAGATTCGGTACACCGACCGCCATTGCCTTGCGGAACCCGCGCTCCATCAGGAACTCCAGCGCCCGGCGGAATCCGGGGCGGTAGTCGAAGAACACCTGATGCCACGGACCGAACACGAATTCGTCGTCGCCGAAAAGGATCACTTCGCCGGGGAAATTCCGCAGTGCATCCGCCGCGACCTGCCGGTATCCGGCTTCGGCGATGATATAATCGAAACGGCTCAGCTCCATTTCGAGCAGCGGACAATTTTCGACCTTCGGCAGCTGCTCGCTGTGGAACTCGACCGACAAACCGGCATCTTCGAGGACCTGCCTGAGCAGCGACCGCGAATTCCGGCACAGAATGCTGTTGAGCGACGGAATCTCATGATTCAGCGATTCGAAGTAGAAAAAACCGATGCGGCTGTGCGGCGGCAGTCCCATATTGCCGCGCACGAAGCTGCCGGAGCCGCGCACCCGGCGGATCAGCTTCAGGTCGGCCAGGTGTTGCAGCGCCCGGTGGACGGTTTTCTCGGAAACCCGGTAGCGGGAAGCAAGTTCCGCCGTGCCGGGCAGTTCCACGCCTGCGGCCAGCTGGCTGCCGACGATATGAGCCTCGAGCGCCTTCACGATATCCTGGCACCGATATTTCCGCCCGGTTTCCTCGGTTTTGATTTCCGCCGTCTGCATCATCATCGAATTCCTGTCCGTTTACGACCGCCTGCGGTCAATTCCGTTTGTCAGCACGCTATAATTATGACCGATTCCGGGAGAAAAAACAAGTGCCGCGGACAGCAAAACTGTCCGGCTGTGGACAATCATACGGAACTTGTAGACAATTTTCCGGCCAATACGGTTTCCGGCAATCCCGGATCCGTGACGGTCGTCTTGAGACGAAAAGGGACTCCGTGTCCATTCCGGAGTCTCCTTTTTCGTGTTGAAACCGCTTGATTCAGCACAATTTATCTGGGCAGCAGAATCGCGCCTTTCCGGTTCCGTCCCGGACAACCGTGATTTCCGGCCGGCAAAACGCTGTCTTATCGATACTTTATCGAAGCGGAGGAACGGTATTTCCTCATCATATCCGGATCTGCTCGATCCATCGTTCGGAAGCTGTTTGAGGGGAGGGGGAATCCCCGAAAGAAGGCAAAAATAATGGTGGCCGGACCCAGAATCGAACTGGGGACACGGGGATTTTCAGTCCCCTGCTCTACCGACTGAGCTATCCTGCCACCTTAAAACGTCAGCACTTATCGTTCTGACATTTTATAATAAACACCGATTTTTGAAAAAGTCAAATTATTTTTGAAGAGATTTTTCACTTTTTTCACTTCGCCGCTTTCGCTTTCAGGGGAGCTTCAAGAACGGTGAAGGCCGCGTCCGCAATCGCCGCCATGCCGCGGTCACCCGGATGCCAGTTGACGCCGCCGTTCGTGAAATGTCCTTCGCTGCCGGCTTTGTTCTCCGGATTGGCTGCCAGCGGCGCCAGATCGACCGCCAATGCGTTGTTCTCCTTCGCTGCCGCCTGAATCATTTCATTCAGCTTGCCGCCGCCCCAGTTGGTCAGGCAGACGATAATCGGGTCGCGGTCTCCGCGGAGATCCCTGATCATCTGCGCATAGTTGTTCTGGAACTCCTCGGCGTTCTGTTTGCCGCGGTAGTTGTCCGAAATCTGAATCACAATGACGTCCGCATCGTTGTCCGACAGATGTTCCCAGCCTTTCATCTGCTTTTCATTGCTCAGATTGGCCAGCTGCAGTTCCGGCGCTTTCGCCTGGCCGACCGCATCGCTGATTTTCTTATGGAGCAAATGGGCGTAATCCTTATCACGGCTGGTCGCCGCCATGCCCCAGTCGGAGTTCCAGCCGAGCTGCGGCGCCGCTCCGTGCCGCATGATGCTGTTGCCGATGATCATGACCTTTTTGATCTCCTGCGCCTGCACTCCGGCGAGCATCAGTGCGGAACAGACGAACAATAAACCCTTTTTCCACATTTTCCACCTCCCGATTGGTTATTTGACGAGCGATTCCAGAATCGCTTCGGCTATTTTCCGCATGCCCCGGTCGCCCGGCATATCGCCGAGCTTCGGGAATTTCCCTTCCGCGGCGGCGTGGTTGGCCGGATCGGCGTAAATCTCCCGCAGCGAAACATAAATCGCGTTCCGGTTCTCCGCCGCCTTGCGGATGACCGGTTCGAGCTGTATGTTTTTCCACGGCCCGACACAAACCACGGTCTTCCGGCCGTTTTCGCAAAGTTCGTCGATCATCTGCTCGTAAGCCCCCTGATACTCTTCGAGCGAAACGCCGCCCTGATAGTTCTCGCTGAGCTGGATCACGATCAGGTCCGCGCTGCACGGGATCAGGTGGACCCAGCCGGTCATTGTATCCTGGTACATGATGCTGTCCACCGTCAGCTTGAGCTCCGGCGAATTTTTGCGGAGCTCCGCGCCGAGGCGGTGTACGTAATCGTTCTCCTTCGCCGTCGCCGCCATTCCCCAGTTGTGGTTCCAGCCCTGCGCCGGAATCGGTGCGCACAAGCTGATCGCATCCCCGATCACCAGCATCTCCTTATATTGCGGCGCGCTCGCGCAGCCTGCCAGAACCAGCGCCAGAAGCGCCCCTGCAACCAATGTTTTCATCGTTGGACTCCGTATCGATAAAATTGAAGATAACCAGTTAACTATACTGCGGACTCATTTTTTTGCAAATTCGGTTTTCGGAAATCTTTCAAATTTCTCTCCCCGGATTTGAGAATCGCCGGGATGAGATTCACGGTAAGGCGAACGGAGAAAATCAAAACAGTCCGATCACCGGCAGATATCCGGTAAGACATCTTGCTTTTCCGTTGCCGGCCGTTCCGCCGGAGGTTCTGGAATTTCGCGCAGACCGATATGCGGCGGCTCCGGTTATCGGAGCCGATTCCGGCCGATTCCGGCAAATAAAACCCTTTGCCGCTTGCAAAAACGCCGAAGACGGGTATTTTATCCGGAAAGCTGATTCGATTCATGATTCATCCTGTTGCCGGATATGCGCGGCGACAACAACCGCAGTTCCTGTTTGCACCTATGATTCTCGCGCTCGATTTTGAAACGGCCAACGGCGATGCCGGCAGCATCTGTTCGGTCGGCATCGCTTCGCTCGGCGGCGGCGGTGAGATCGAACGCGAGGAGATCCTGATCCGTCCGCATGACTCCTGCAGCCGTTTCAGCTGTTTCAACGTCATGATTCACGGCATCCGGCCGGATATGGTGCGCAACGCTCCGGAGTGGAGTGACGTCTGGCCGCGAATCGCCGGCCGGTTCGCCGGAAATGTCGTCGCGGCGCACAATGCCGCCTTCGACATCGGCGCTTTCCGGCGCGTCATGGAGCTGTATGAACTGCCGTTGCCGGAATTTCCGTACTTCTGCACCTGCAAACTCGCGCGCCGCCTCTGGCCCGGACTCGAGAATCATCGGCTCAACACGCTTTGCGACTACCTCGGGTTCCGGTTTGAACACCATCAGGCCGGAGAGGACGCGGCCGCCGCCGCTTTCATCGTCCGCAGGATGCTCGAAGCGACCGGCGCAGCCGACTGGCGGGAACTGCTGGAGAAGCTGCGGATCAACCCGGGGCTCGTTTCGCCCCGGGGCTGCGTCGGCTGCCGGGTCGTTCCGAAGGGGAAATCGCGGTGAAAGAGATCGTCATCTATACAGACGGGGCCTGCAAGGGAAATCCCGGTCCCGGCGGATGGGGCGCAATTCTCGAATATGGAGTTCACCGCAGGGAATTGTGCGGCGGCTTCGCGCCGACCACGAATAACCGCATGGAACTCTATGCCGCAATTGCGGCGCTCGACGCACTGCGCGAACCGTGCCGGGTGACGCTTTACTCCGATTCGAGCTATCTGGTCAACGCCGTGGCGAAAGGGTGGCTGGCGCGCTGGTGCCGGAACAACTGGCGCAGGGCGGACAGGCAGCCGGTCGCCAATGCCGATCTCTGGCGGCGGCTGCAGGAGCTGCTCGGAATTCATCTGGTAACTCCGGTCTGGGTCAAGGGACACGCCGACAACGCCGGCAATGCGCGCTGTGACGAACTCGCCTCCGGAGCCGCGCTCCGGCCCGGCCTGCCGCCGGATACGGGCTTTGCTGCCGCAGAATGATTATTTGTCACATCAAATTGACAATTTAACGCATTTATAATTCGGCCCGGGCGTATATATTACATCATAATTCTTTCAACAGGGCATTTACGAAGGAGATATTTGTCATGAGCCGGAAATCCCCGCTTCGCTACCCCGCCGTGCCGCTGGTCGTTCACGATCCTTACTTCAGCATCTGGTCGTTCGACGATACGCTGAACGGCCATTGGCACCACCACTGGACCGGCAGCAACATCGGTCTGGGGGGCCTGATCCGGATCGACGGAAAAACGTTCACCTGGAGCGGCGGGGAGCAGGTTGCCCCGCTTCTGCCGCAAACCTCATGCCGGGTGCTGCCGACCCGGACCGTCTACACCTTCGAAGGGGAGGGAATCCGTCTCACGGTCACCTTCCTGACCCCGGCGCTGCCGCATCGGCTCGAGGTGCTGTCCCGGCCGCTCACCTATCTGGTTTTTCGCGTCGATTCGACCGACGGCCGCGCGCACAGCTGCGAAGTCTATTTCGACTGCGGCGGCGAACCCTGCGTGGACCGGCCCGGCGACCAGGTCGTCTGGAGCCGCTACCATCACAATGCGTTCGAGCTTCTGAGTTTCGGGGCGGCGAACCAGCAGCCGCTCCTGCGCAGCGGCGACGATCTCCGCATCGACTGGGGACATTTCTATCTCGGAGCGCCGCATCGGTTCGGGGCGCAGACCGCAATCGACGAGAACCGGATTCTCCGCGGCCGGTTCGCGGCCGAGGGCAAGCTGCCTGATTCCGACAACCTCGACATGCCGCAGCGGGCCAACCAGAACTGGATTGCGCTGGCGCTGGCGCTTCCGCTGGCCGTTCCGGCCGCCGGCTCCGCCGAAGCGTGGGCTGTCCTGGCCTACGACGACGTGCTGTCGATCGAATACCTGCACCGGCGGCTGCCGGCCTACTGGCGCTGCAAGGTTTCGAGCTTCAGTGAACTGCTGACCCTTGCGGCCGACGAGTTCGATGCGCTTCGCCGGGAGTGCGAAGCGTATGATGAAATGCTGATGGCCGATGCCGAACGGGCGGGCGGCAGCGAGTACGCCGAAATCTGCGCGCTTTCGTTCCGGCAGTCGATCGCGGCGCACAAGCTTGTCGCCGACATAGACGGTACGCCGCTCTTTTTCTCGAAGGAGAATTTTTCAAACGGCTGCATTGCGACGGTCGACGTGACCTACCCCTCGGCGCCGCTCTATCTGCTGACTGCTCCGGCGCTGCTGAAGGGGATGCTGATTCCGATCCTCGACTATGCGGAGACCGGCCGCTGGAAGTTCCCGTTTGCGCCGCACGATCTCGGCACTTATCCGCTCGCGAACGGCCAGGTCTACGGCGGCGGCGAGCGCACGGATGACAATCAGATGCCGGTCGAGGAGTGCGGCAACATGCTGCTGCTCGCCGGCGCGCTGGTCGAATTCGGAGGCGATCTCGATTTTGCGAGGCGCTACCGGGAGACCCTGAAGCTCTGGGCCGACTATCTGCTGGACAAGGGGTACGATCCCGAGAACCAGCTCTGCACCGACGACTTCGCCGGCCACCTCGCTCACAATACGAATCTGTCGCTGAAGGCGATCCTCGCACTCGGCGCCTGGGCGGCGGTCGAGAAGAAGCTCGGGAACGCGGCGGAGTCGAAGAAGTACCGCGCCGCCGCCGAGGAGGCCGCGAAACGCTGGAAAAACGACGCTTGCGACGAGTCCGGCTTCTACCGCCTCGCCTTCGACCGCCCCGGCAGCTGGAGCCAGAAATACAACCTCGTCTGGGACCGGCTGCTCGGACTCGGACTTTTCCCGGCCGACATTGCCGAAACCGAAATGGCGCACTACCGGAAAATCCAGACCCGCTACGGCCTGCCGCTCGACAGCCGCAGGAGCTACACGAAATTCGACTGGATCGTCTGGTGCGCGGTGCTGACCGGGAAACGCGACGACTTCGAAGCGCTGGTCGCCCCGCTTTACACCTGGCTCGACGAAACGCCGACCCGCGTACCGCTCTGCGACTGGTATGAGACGGAAGACGGCAGGCAGGTCGGTTTCCAGGCGCGTTCGGTGGTCGGCGGCGTCTTCATCGGAATGCTGGCCGACCCGGAGCTCCGGAAGAAATATCTGGCGCTCTGCCGGTAAGAGCATCGGGAAATTCTGATGCAACGCCGTCCGCAGCTCTCCCGGATGAGAGTTTCGGGGAACGTTTCGCCTTCAGAGCGGGCGGGGTCCCCGCGGCCTGAGGTTCCGCACTTTGGGAATCCGTCAGGACCGGACGGCCCTGGACCCGTGGACGGCAGGCAGTCTGTTCCTGCATAAACTTGCACACAGCATAATTTCCCGAAAAAAGTGGAGGAGCGGAATGCTCTTCCGCTTTCTTTTTCGCCGGTTTTGCGCTATATTCTCTGCCATGACTTATCTGTTTCAAAATCGGCGGAATTTTCAACTGCTGGCGGCTTTGCTGGTCATATTCGGCGCCACGCTCCGGGTTCCGGGGCTCGGCCGCGCGCTCGAATACGACGAGGTCTGGACGCTTGAGCATTATGTTTCGGCACCGCTCTCCGTCATCTTCACGGATCTCGCCGTGCCGAATAACCACCTGCTGCATTCGCTGCTGGCCAAACTCTCGATCAGCGTGTTCGGCGCCGGAGTGATCACGCTGCGGCTCCCGGCATTCCTGGCCGGAATCGCCGTGCTGCTGCTCTCGATTCCGGTCACGCTGCGGCTGACCCGCAGCCGGGGCGTGTCGCTGCTTGTGCTGGCCATGCTCGCGCTCAACATCCCGACGCTGCTTTACGCGCAGTCGGCGCGCGGCTACGAAATCCAGTTCGCGCTGCTGCTCGCATTCGCCTGGGGGCTCCTCTCCCTGACCGATGCGCACGGCCGGAAGAGCCCGTGGCCCGCTGTGTTCGGCAGCGCGGCGGCGGCCGTCGGCGCGGTCCTGACACTGCCGACCTCGGTGCTGTTTCTGATTCCGCCGCTCGCCTTTCTGGTCTGGAAGGAGCGGCGCAACCGGGCGGCGTGGACCGCCGCACTCCTGCCGGCCCTCTTCTGCGCAGTCTGGTATCCGCTGAACTGCGCCGCGTTCCGCGCCGGCCAGGTGTTCGGGGAAACGTTTGCGGCGCCGGGCGATTTTTTCGCCTTCGCCGCTTCGGTGCTCTGGGGACTGGCCGGCTGGATGCTGATTCCGCTCCTGCCGGGCTGTTTCAACCGGCGGCGGCTCGCGCTCCTGCCGCTGCTCGGAAGCATCATCCTGTTTCCACTGCTGGCGGCGCTGCTGACGCGCGGCGGCGGAGTCCGCGTCTATCTGCCGCTCGTCTACCCGCTTTCGCTGCTCGCGGCATTCGGCATCGCACTTCTCTGCCGCCGGTTCCGCCGCCGGGCCGGAAAAGCCGCGGTCGTTCTCGGCGCCGGGCTCCTGCTCTGCCTGAATGCGCATCAGAGCTATGAAGCGATGCGCGAGCCGGATCTCGCCGAGGTGTTCGCCCAGGCGAAGGAGCTGCCGCCGAATATTCTGCCGGTCTACCGCGGCAATGAAGCGGTCGCCGCCGAGTGGAACAACCGCCCGGCCATCACGCACGATCAGATCGAACGGATCCGCTATCGCGGGCGCAATCCGCGCTGCCTGCTTCAACTGGGGGAGCGGAACGGGTTGTCGGGACTCACCGAAGAGGGGCAGGAGGTTCTGCTTCCCCTCGGGGAGCCCGCCGAAACGGTAAAGCTCGAACGCTGCACGGGGCGGCTCTATCCGCTGACACCGCTGCGGAAGGCTCCCGAAGCCGGCAGCGTCGTCGTCGCCATCCTGCCGCCGCAGAGCGAATCGCGGCTGAGGATCAACGGGAGTGCGCTGCGCGCTTTGTGGCCGCGCCGGATCATGCTGAATCAGCCGATCCTCGCGCCGGTCGCGGACGCTTCCGGAACCAAACTGATCGCCCGGATTTTCGCCGTGCCGGCCGGCGATCTCACGCCGGCCGACTGGGAAAAGGCGCTTGCGCTGCGGAGCACGGAGATGCAGTTCTATTTCTGCAGATGATGGTAGTCGCAGAGGTCGCCGAGCCAGCGGTTCAGCGTCTTCCAGTAGTCGGGCCGGCATTCGGGCAGCGCCGAACATTCGACGCCGGCGGCCACGAGATTTTCGAGGAAATCGCTCTCCCTCTCGCTCTGCACTTCCGGCAGCATGCCGTTCTCATAAAGGTAGGTCGCACGGATGACGACCGCACACTGTTCCATGGTCCACCGCTCCGGCGCATCGGCCGGGCGGGAGAGCTGGTCGAGAATGCAGCGCAGCGCATCGTAGGTCAGCGGCTGCGGCACCGCCGGAACCGCATTCTTCAACAGAAAGCTGCCGATCCGGCCCGCGAGCTGGAAGTGCTTCGGATTGTCCGCCAGCGCATCGAATGCGGCGGCGAGTTCGAGCTGCTTCGCGGTGAAGAGATCGCTCGCGCCCTCCTCGTTGAATTCGACCTCAAGCTCGCGGAACAGGTCCGCCGCCGGGAACTTCTTCTCCGACAGCTTCTGCGCGCCGTTGGCGACCAGATTCAACCGCCCGTAATCGGGGCTGAGTCCGGAAAGCAGCAGCGCCGCTTCCTTGTACGGCTGCTTGGCGAGCACGATCATCTGGGTCGAAATCATACCGGTCAATCCAGCTGTTTCTTGAGCTCGGCGACGACGAGCTGCGGGTTCGCCTTGCCCTTCGAGAGCTTCATCACCTGCCCGACCAGGAACTGCAGCACCTTCGCATTGCCGCTCCTGTACTGCTCGACCTGCGCCGGATTCGCGGCGACGGCCTGCGCGACGACCTCGGCGATCGCGCCGGAGTCGCTGACCTGCACAAGCCCCTTCTCCTTCACGATTTCGGAGGCCTTCCTGCCGGTTTCGAACATCTCCGGAAACACCTCTTTCGCGATCTTGCCGTTGATGGTTTTCTGCTCGATGAGATCGACAAGCTCCGCCAGGTTCTCCGGCGTGACGCGGCATTCGTCGATCGGGCACTTCGCCTCGCCGAGCATGCGCAGCAACTCGCTGCCGATCCAGTTCGCAACGAGCTTGGGCGACTTCGACGCCTTCGCCGCGCGGTCGAACCAGGCGGCGAGCGCACGGTCCTGCGTCATGATTCCGGCGTCGTATTCCGTGAGGCCGTAGTCGCGGAGGAACCGTTCGCGCATCGCGGCGGGCAGCTCGGGCAACTCCGCCCGGATCGCCTCGATTTCGGCGTCGGTGAAGGTGACAGGCATCAGGTCCGGGTCCGGAAAATAGCGGTAGTCGTGCGCCTGCTCCTTTGTACGCATGAGATAGCTTTCGCCGGAGTCGTCGTTCCAGCCGCGCGTCTCCTGCCGCAGCGTCTCGCCGCGGTCGAGCAGTTCGGCCTGCCGCCAGATCTCATATTCGATGGCGCGGTGCGCGGCGCGGAAGCTGTTCATGTTCTTGAGCTCGATTTTCGTGCCGAACTCCTTCTGCCCGGCGGGACGCAGCGAAATATTCACGTCGCAGCGCATCTGTCCCTTTTCCATATCGCAGTCGCTGATTCCGCCGTACTGCATGATCTCCTTGATTCCGGCGAGATAGGCGTACGCTTCGTCGGCGCTGCGCATGTCGGGCTCGCTGACAACCTCGAGCAGCGGCACGCCGGAACGGTTGTAATCAGCGCCGGACGCGCTGCCCATATGGTTCAGTTTGGCCGGGTCCTCCTCAAGATGGATGCGGGTGATGCCGATGACCTTTTCCGGCAGCGGCTCGCCGGAGAAGCCGGTTCCTCCGATCCGGAGTTTGCCGCCCTTGCAGAACGGCAGGTCGAACTGGCTGATCTGGTAGTTCTTGACGAGGTCCGGGTAGAAGTAGCTCTTGCGGTCGAACTTGCTGAACTTTGCGATCTCGCACCCGGTCAGGAGTCCGGCCCGCACCGCCTTCAGGATCGCCTCGCGGTTCGGAACCGGCAGCGTGCCGGGATACCCGAGGCAGACCGGACAGGTCAGCGTGTTCGGCTCCGCTCCGTACCGGTTCGCACAGGAACAGAACATTTTGCTTTCGGTACGGACCTGGACGTGTATTTCAATGCCGATAACTGCTTCGTATTTCATGGTCTTTTCAGCTTAAAGGGTTGATGATTACTCTACTTAATGTAATGGAGAAGCCGCGCTTTGTCAATGGCGCCCGACGACTTTTCGATTGATTTCAGGCAATTCGAATGCTACCTTATGACGAAGCTAAAGAGAAGGAGCGATCCTGATGAAAGTATTGGTTACCGCCGGGCCGACGCGCGAGAAGATCGACGCGGTCCGGTTTCTGACGAACCGTTCGACCGGAAAAATGGGCTATGCGCTGGCTGAGGCCGCCCGCGATGCGGGGCACGAGGTCACGCTGGTTTCAGGGCCGGTTGCGCTCGCCGTTCCGCGCGGGATCACGCTGGTGCCGGTCGAGTCGGCGGCCGAAATGGCCGAGGCGGTGAAGGAGCGCGCGCCGCAGATGGCGCTCGTCATCATGTGCGCGGCCGTCGCGGATTACCGTCCGAAGCTGGTCGTCGCCGGGAAAATGAAGAAGCGGGAGGGCGATCTCGTGCTTGAGCTGGAACGCACCGAAGACATCCTGAAATCGCTCGGCCGGATGAAGCCGGACGGCCAGCTCCTCGTCGGCTTCGCCGCCGAAACCGACGACCTGCTGGCCAATGCCGCCGAAAAACTTGAAAAGAAAAATCTCGACTGGATCTGCGCCAACGATGTCGGCCGTTCCGACATCGGCTTCGGCAGCGATGAGAACTGTGTGACGCTGCTCGGGCGCGACGGCCGCCGCTACGGCATCGGTCCCGATACGAAACGCGCCGTGGCCGAAGCGATTCTCGAAATCGTCACTGACTCCGGGCAGTGAGTTTCAGAATCAGCTGCTCGAGCACGATCCGGCGGTCGCCGCCGCCGGAAACCAGGCTGCGGTTCGCGTTGCGGACCAGCTCGAGGTTGCGGACCAGTTCGGCATCGGTGAAGTTCGCGGCGCCTTCGCAGATTTTGAAGGCGCGGAACGGGTGCAGCTTCAGCAGCGAATTGTCCGGATACCTGTCGCGCAGCTCCTGCGGCAGCGAATCGAAGGTGCGCGCGTTGACCCGCGTGAGGTTCAGCTGCTGCATCGCAAGCTTGGTCTGAATCTGTTTCTGGAACTCGCCCGACAGTGCGGCCATGAGCCGCATCTCCGGCTCTCCCTGCGACAGCAGCACATCGAGCAGCCGCATCGCGGCAGGGATGTTGCGCGCCGTGATCGCGCCGGTGAACTCCCAGCTGACCGTCTCTGGCGTCCGGCTGCAGACCGCCTGGCAGTCGGCCAGCGTGATGCAGGGCGCTTCCCCGACATAGCAGGCCAGCTTTTCGAGCTCGTTGCGCAGCAGCCCGGAGTCGCCCGAGAGCGTCTCGGCCAGATACGCGGCCGCATTGCCCTCGATCCCTTTTCCGAGCTCCTGGCAGACGGCGCGGATGCTCATGCGGCGGTCCTCCGCATAGCGGCGGTCGTTGGTTTTCGGCAGGTTCAGGACCTCAATCTCGATTTTCGCGCTCTTCAGCGCCTTGCCGAACTGCTTGCGCATGTCGAGGTTGAATCCGTCGGCCAGCACGGTCAGCTCCTCCGACAGCGGCGCGGTCAGCAGCGACTGGACCTCGGTATAGACCGGAACCGGGTCCTTCGCATTGAAGACGTCGAAGTTCAGGAAGTGACGCAGCCAGACCAGTTTCGAGGCGCAGAGGAACGGCGGAGTGCGCATCGCTTCGAGGAAGCGGCGCGCGATTTCGTCCGGCTTGAGCGAGTCGCTGTCGCCGGGGATGATTTCGACGGCCGGATTCTCCTCGAGCGCTTCTCCGCCGAGTTCGATTGCGAGCGCCCGCGAACGCTCCTTGACCGCGAATTCATCGTCGCCTGTAATAACATAAAGTTTTCCCACGCTGCCGCTCCCGTTGATTTGCCGATTGCATAAGATAACCGTATCCCGGGCCGGTTTCAAGCCGGAACGGCACCGTAAACAGAAAAACGGCCGTCCTGCGACGGCCGTTTCCGCTCCGGATGCATCCGCCGGTTCAGAACCAGGGGCGCTGGCCGGCGATGTAGGTGCGGTAGAACTCCTCGTCGCTCTTGGTCAGGTAGAGGATTCCTTCGATCAGGCCGATGATGCTGATGATCGGGGCGACGAAACCGCAGGAGACGATCGACACCACCAGCATGATGATGCCGGCCGTGGTATATCCGAGATAAAATTTGTGAATGCCGAGGCCTCCGAGCAGAATGCCCAGAATTCCGGCGACGATTTTTTTGTTGTGGGCTTCTTCCAGCTGCTGAGGGGTCAACTGTTCCTGATCCATGATCCAGATTCCTTCGAATAAAGTTGAATAAACCGGGGGGAAATCTCGGCGCAGGTCCGTTTTCCCGTTATTATTATACTATTCCCCCGCCGCAATACAAACGCATCGCATAAAAATTTACGCAATATTGAGAAAATGGGCGAAAATACCCGGCTCCGGCGCGGTTCGGATTGAAAAAAACGCTCCGGAGTGGTATGTTTTCCCGCATGCGTTATATCGATTTACATGTACACAGCCGTTCGTCGGACGGGAGCGACACTCCCGCCGCGCTCGCCGCGCTCGCCGCGGAATCCGGTCTCGCCGCCGTTGCGCTGACCGATCACGACACGGTCGGCGGCGTCCCGGAATTTCTCGAAGCGGCCCGGGCGTTTCCGCAGCTCGAAGCGATCGCCGGAGTCGAGATTTCGACCGCCTTCAGCAGCCGTGAGCTCCATATCGTCGGGCTGTTCGTCGACCATGCGAATCCGCAGCTCGGCGAATTCCTCGGGGAGATGCGCCGCAACCGCGAGATCCGCAACGAGGCGATCCGGATCAAGCTCAATTCGCTCGGCTATCCGCTGACCTGGGACCATCCGGCGCTTGCGGCGGCGGGCGACACCGCTTCGGTCGGGCGCCCGCATTTCGCGCGGGCGCTGATGGAGAATTACGGCTTTCCGACCATGCAGTCGGTGTTCGACAAGCTCCTGAAGCGCGGCTGCCCGGCCTACGTGCAGCGGACGCTGCCGGACCCGGTGCGCGCGTTCGAGGCGATCCACGCCGCCGGGGGCGTCACCGTCTGGGCGCACCCGGTCTACCGCGAACGCAACGAACGCGCCTGGGCCCGGCGGGTCATGAAACGCTTTGCGCCGCTCGGACTCGATGCGGTCGAAGGGTATTACAGTTTATTCGGCCCGCACGAGACGGAGCTCGTCACCGAGCTGGCCGCCGCGTACCGGCTCGCCCTCTCCGGCGGCAGCGATTACCACGGGCTCAACTCCCCGAACCTGCGCATCGGCGTCGGCGCCGGCGGGCTCCGTGTGCCGGAATCGCTCCTTGCTCCCCTGAAGGAGCGTCTGCCGAAAAGCCATTAATTTCGTTCGACCGGGTTGCAATTTTGCCGCTTCCGTGATATATTGATTGATTATGTGATCAATCTAAAATCCGGTAAAGGGGGTGAATCTGCATGGATACCGAAGTTCGCGTCAAAAAAGGTGAAATCATCGACCGCGCTCTGCGCCGGCTGAAGAAAAAGCTCGACAAGGAAGGCACCCTCAAGGAACTTCGCAATCGGCGTCATTACGAGAAGCCGAGCGAAGTCAAGCGCCGGGAGGCGAAGCAGCGTCACCGCTGAGCTTTGCCGGATAAGAATCGCGCCGCAGTGAATCAGTCATTGCGGCGCTTCTTTTTTCTTGACGTATCCCGTCCCCGGTGTTACTTTATAAGAAATTCACAGGAGACAGAGGAGTTATCATGATCATTTCCGCAGAACAAACCTGGAATCTCGAAGCAATCTATCCGGACGCCGATGCGTGGGAGGCCGATTTCAGCCGCATCAGGCCGCTGGCGGAGGCGTTTCTCGCCTTTCGCGGCAGGCTGTCGGAAAGCGCCGCGACGCTCCGCAAGGCGATCGAGGCGCTCGACGACTTCGAGCGTCTCGGCGAAAAGGTGTACGTCTACGCCCACCTGCGCTCTGACGAAAACACCGCCGACAACACGAATCGCGCCCGGGTCGACCGCGTCGAAGCGCTGTTCGCCTCGCTCGCCGAAACCAGCGCCTGGTTCGACCCCGAAATCATGGCGATTCCGGATGAAACCATGAACTGTTTCCTCGACGCCCCCGAGCTCGCCCTCTACCGGCGGAGCCTGCAGGAGCTGCTGCGCGAAAAGCCGCACACGCTGAGCGAACCCGAGGAGCGGCTGCTCGGCACCCTCGGTGACGTGCTCGGCACCCCCTCGAAGACCTTCGGCATCCTGAACGACGCCGATCTCGATTTCGGCAGGATCAGGGGGGAGAACGGCAAAAGCCGGCCCCTGACCCACGGCAGTTACCGGCGCTTTCTCGAAAGTTCCGATCGCGAGGTCCGCAAGCGCGCGTTCCGGAAAATGTTCTCAACCTACCACAAATTCCGCAACACTTTCGCTTCGACGCTCGACGGCGTCGTGAAGCGCCATGTTACCGGCGCGAAAATCCGCCGTTACCCGTCGGCGCTCGAACAGGCGCTCTTTTCCGACAACGTCCCGGCCGAGGTCTACCGGAACCTGATTACGGCGGTCCACGGCAAGCTCGACGCATTTTACGATTATATGAAGCTGCGGCGCGAGGTCATGAAGCTCGACAAACTCGACATGTTCGACATGTACAACCCGCTCGTGCCCTCCTGCCGCAGGGAGTACACCTTCGCCGAAGCCGTCGATATCGTGAAAAAAGCGCTCGCCCCGCTCGGAAAGGAGTATGCGCGGAACCTCGAACTCGCTTTCTCCCAGCGCTGGGTCGATGTCCCGGAACGCAAGGGAAAACGCTCCGGCGCCTATTCAAGCGGCTGCTACGACACCTTTCCGTACCTGCTGCTGAACTACAACGGCACGCTGAACGATGTTTTCACCCTGATCCACGAGCTCGGCCACTCCATGCACAGCTTCTACTCGAATCAGGCGCAGCACTATCATTACGCGGATTACAGCATCTTCGTGGCGGAGGTCGCCAGCACCACCAATGAAATGCTGCTCTTCGAATATCTGCTGGCCGAAACCGACGACCGCGACTTCCGCTGCTACCTGCTCGGCCACCTCGCCGACGAGATCCGCGGCACGATCTACCGGCAGACGATGTTTGCCGAATTCGAGCTGCTGATTCACGAACTCGCGGAGCAGGGCGTCCCGCTGACCGCCGACCTCATGAACGAAAAATATTATGAGCTGAACAAACTCTACTACGGTCCGGAGGTCGACGCCGACCGGCTCATCGCGGTCGAATGGTCGCGCATTCCGCACTTCTATTACAACTTCTATGTCTACAAGTATGCGACCGGCATGTCGGCCGCCGTCAAGCTGTCGCGGAACCTCCTTTCAGGGGACCCCGCCAAACGCGAAGCCTACTTCGGCTTTCTGAAGGCCGGCGGCTCTCGGGACGTTCTCGACATCATGCGCAACGCGGGCGTCGACCTCTCCACCCCGGCTCCCGTCAACGCCGCCCTCGATTATTTCCACGAGACCGTCAAAAGGCTCCGGCGGGAACTGGCCGTTTAACCGTTGCACCGCGGGACTCGCAGGAGGCGCTTCCTCTTCCTGCGAGTCCCGCGACATGTTAAGAGCTTATCCCTGAATAAGCTCTAAGGGAGCTGAGTGGCGTCAGTTTGCGCCCGGATTCGCATAGATTTCCCGCAGGGCGGTGATGACGCGGTCCATCTCCTTCGGCGTGCCGATTGTGATCCGGACGTAATCCCCCGTCTCCGGCCCCCTGAAGTACCGCACGATGATCGCACGGTCCCGCAGCGCCCGGAAGCAACGCTCTCCGTCACGGTCCGGCGGCGCCGCAAAGACGAAGTTTGTCTGCGACGGAACCACCTGAAAACCGAGATTTTCAAGCCGCTCTGTGAAATCCTTCCGGATTGTTCTGATCTTTTCGCTGCACTCCTTCAGATAGGCGCGGTCGCTGAATGCCGCAAGCCCCAGCGCCTGCGTCATCCGGTCGAGGTTGTAGGAGTCCTTCACCTTGAACATCCCCGCGATCAGCTCCGGGGAGCCGACCGCAAACCCGAGCCGCAGCCCGGCCAGCGCATAGCTCTTCGAAAACGTGCGCGACACGATCACGTTCGGAAACTCCTTCACGAACTCCATGCAGTTGTCGTCCGCGAAATCCGCGTACGCTTCATCGAACAGCACGACTCCGTCGAAATTACGGCAGAGTTCGCGCATCGTTTCGAGCGGGAACGAATTCCCGGTCGGCGCATTCGGGCGCGTGATGATCAGCAGATTTGCCTTTTCCACCCGTTTGAGCAGGTCGCCGGGCAATTCGAATGTCCGGGGCGCAAGCGGCACCGGAATGACGGCCGCCCCCTGCATTTTCGCAAGCTCCGGGTAGAGCGAATAGGTCGGGTACAGACATGCCATCGGGAGCTCCGGCGATGTGAAGCAGCGGAACAGCATGGTCAGGATGTCGTCCGAGCCGTTGCCCGCAATCACATTTTCCCGCTTCAGGCCGAAAACTTCGGCGATCTTGTCGCGCAGCGCATCGGCCAGCGGGTCCGGGTAACGGCGCAGCCGCTCCCAGTCGAGCTCCGCAATCGCCCGCTTCACCGCCGGAGACGGCGGAAACGCGTTCTCGTTCGTATTGAGCTTGCACAGGTTTTCGAGCTTCGGCTGTTCTCCCGGGACATAGCCTTCCATCCCGGCGATTTCCGTTCTGAAATAGGATTTCATCGTTTTTATCCCTCAATCATCAGATTTATTGACTTTATTCCGGACGGCACGGGCGATTTGCAGATAGTTGTTGGTCAGCACCGTGTCGATCCCCATTCCGACCATCTCCGCGGCTTCGGCGGGAATATCGGACCAGAACATGTTGCACCGGATTCCGTGAGCGTGCGCTTCGTCGATCATCTCCCGGGTGAAGTGCGGCTTCATGAACTGGAGTTTCCGGCATTGGTACCGGATCGCGTTCTTCACGACATTCATCGGGTCATCCCCGGCCCCCATGCAGCGGATGAGCTCCGGCGCGGCTTCGAGCAGCGCTTCCATGACATCCGCCCGCCCGGTCACATAGACATGCCCGAGGCAGTCGTATCTGCGGACGGCGGCGTCGAGTTTCCGGATCGTTTCGCGGCTGAAATGTTCCGTGCCGGAAGACTTCACGTGCAGATTCACGATCACCTGGCGCGGAAACTGCCCGAGCACCTCATCGAGCGCCGGAATCCGCAGCCCTGCGAACGCTTCCGCATGGCGTGCGCCGAAATCAAGTTTACGGAGCTCCGCGAACGTCATCTCCCGGATCGAGCCGGTCCCGTTCGACGTGCGCTCGACGGACGGATCGTGTGAAACGACGGGAACGCCGTCCTTCGTCTCCCATACGTCGAGCTCAATCTCCGTCGCGCCGAGTGCGATCGCCGCTCCGAATGCCGGCAGCGAGTTCTCCGGCGCAATCGCGCTGAAGCCGCGGTGCGCGCAGACGCGCGGATACGGCAGCTTGTCGTCTCCGGGAATGACCGCGCTGCCGCAGGCGCGGTAACTCCACGGCGTGCGTCCCTGCTCGACGAAACGGTCGTTCGGGATCATGGCTCCGCCGAAGCTGTTTGAGCGCATGTATTTCCTGTGCGGGTCCCCGATTTCGCAGCTGAGCATTCCGATCTGCTGCCCGAAGCCGGCGAGGATGCGTCCGTCCGGTCCGGCGACCATCGAACAGCCGCCGTCCCTGCCTTCCCCCATGGCGACCGAGGCGCGCAGCACGAATGCGTTTGTATTGAAAGCGATGTTCTTCACCTGCATTTCAAGAATGTCCGCCCGCTCCGAGCGCTGGTGCGAGGAGACGAGCACGATATCCGGCTTCCGCGCCGCGATATGCGCGATGTACTCGTTGAAATAACAGTCGTAACAGGTCAGGAAACCGAGGCGGATTCCGTCCGCCTCCACGATCTCCGGCGGAAGATAGCCGAAGGTGTAGGCGTCGTCCATCATCTTCACCGCGGTTTCCGAAACCGGCAGGTGCTGCTTGTAATAATCCCCCGCGACATTGCCGCGGGAATCGAACACCCGGGTCGTGTTGCGGAAACTCCCGCCGATTTCGGCGACATAGTTGACTGCGACGATCGCCCGGCAGCGGCGCGCGGCGTCGACTGCCGCGCGGATCAGCCGGTCCGTATGGTTTTTCGCGTACGGAATGCACTCTCCTTTCGGAAACACCGTCGGCGCATTCGAATACTCCGGCAGCAGAATCAGATCGCAGCTTTCATCACACCTGCCAAGCGCATCGACGAGATATTCGACGGCTGCATCCGCCCGGTCGGGAGTATACGGGTATTCCGGCTGGATCGCACAGAGTTTCATGTTCACATCCTCTCTCTTGAGTAGAAAAGTTCAGGCGGGAAATTCCTTCCCGCCCTCATGTGTCGCTACTTCTTCTGCTCGAGCTCGGCGGCCCGCCTGTAACCCCAGTCGATCAGCTTGCGCGCGAACGGGTCGCGGCCGGAACGGGCGGATGGGAAACCGGTCACGCAGCCGACGATGCGGCGTCCGTCCCGCAGCACGCTGAAGGTCAGGCAGTAGCCGGCGTCGTCGGTGTAGCCGGTCTTGAGGCCGTCCACGCCGGGCCAGTGCGGATTGATCAGGCGGTTCGTCGCATTCAGCATGGTCCGTTTCTCCCCGGTCCGCATATAGTCGAGTTTCGTCGTGCTCCATTCGAGGTATTTCGGATATTCGAGGAGGCGTTCTCCGAGGAGCACCATATCGCGGGCGGTGCTGAGCGAGTTTCCCTTTTTCCGGTCCGGCAGTCCGCAGGGGCTGACGAAGTGGGTGCCGGTCATGCCGAGTTCGAGTGCTTTTGCGTTCATCTTCGTGATGAACGCTTCCTGGTCTCCGTTGCCGAAGAAGAGCGCAATCTGCACGGCCGCATCGTTGGCGCTCTTGATCGCCGCCGCCTTCATGAGATCCGACAGCGGCAGCGTCTCGCGCGGATCGAGCCAGACGATGCCGGTGCGCGCCACCTTCAGCACTTCGGGAGAGATTTTCACCGGGCTTTCGAGCGAAAGCGACGGATTGTCCTCCAGCGCTTCGAACGCGACCAGCAGCGTCATCATCTTGACCATCGATGCGATCGGCACCTGCTTCGACGAATTTTTCTCCCACAGCACGGTGCGGGTTCCGAGGTCGACCATGATTCCGGAGGTCGCCCCCCGGCTGCCCGGCACCTCTTTTTCGGAGAAATCCCCCGTTTTCGCCAGCGCGTAGTTGAACGGCTTGCCGAAGAGCGGATTCTCCGACGGCTTTTTATAACGGTAGACACGAGGGGGCCGGACCTCTTCCGGCTCGCTCTCCGGCTGCTGCTTGTCCCCGCCGCCGAACAGCCACGACCAGAAACCGCCGGATTTCTTCTTGTTCTCCGGCTGCCGCTCCGGCACGGCCGGCGCTGCCGGCTGCTGCTGCGCCGCCGGGGCCGCCGTCTGCTGCGTCTGCGTTGCGGCGGGCTCCTCTTCCGGCGTGCGGTGGGTCGCCACGATACAACTGATTGCAACGATGTGAATCAGAATGATGACCAGAAAAATGCCGCCCAGCAGTTTCCACCGGGCCCGGTTGACTTCGTTCATAAATCCCCTTCTCCTTATACGCAAGCGGCGCCGTGCCGCCGAATTTCCGATTCCGTCAGTCTGGTTCGCGTCAGTCGTGGAATACGCCGGCCGCCGCGGCCCGGTTCATCGCGCTGATCAGCGCGGCGATCGCCGCCCGGTCGATGTTCGAGTGCTCCCCGGCGCCGTAAACCAGGTGCTCGCCGTCCGGGCCGCAGCGCAGCCCGACAAAGGCGATGGCGTGCGCATCGGCGTCCTTGCCGAGCGAACGCTCCGAAAAATCCTCGAGCTTGAAGAACGGCATGAGTCCCGAGCTCTTCAGCGAATGGACCACTGCCGACAGCGGCCCGTTGCCCTGTCCGGTCAGCTCGTGCTTTTCCCCGCCGATGAACCAGGTGAAGGTCGCGCCGGAACGGTCGCCGACCGAAGCGCGCTGGTAGTTCTCCATCCGGTACGGCCCTTCGATGTTCACGAACGTGTCGTCCAGGATCTGCCGCAGGATTTTCGAATCGATCTCGCCGCCGGTCTCGTCGATGTACTTCTGAACCACCGCGCCGATTTCCGGATGCATGCTCTTCGGCGGATAGATGCCGAACTCCTTCTCCAGCACGTAGACGACGCCGCCCTTGCCGGACTGGCTGTTGATGCGGATCAGCTTCTCGTACTGGCGGCCGAGGTCGGCCGGATCGAGGTGCAGGTACGGAATCTTCCAACCCTGCCGGAAGAAGTCGCTGATCTCCGCGCGGTGTTCGAACCCCTTGCGGATCGCATCCTGGTGCGAGCCCGAAAACGCCGTGAAGGCGAGGTCGCCCGCGTACGGATGGCGCGGATGCACTTCGATGCCGGAGTTGCGCTCGACGATCCGGACGATCTCCGGCATGTCGCTGAACGAAAGCCCGGTCGGAACGCCGCGCGACTCGAGGTTCAGCGCGAGCACCGCGAGATCGAGGTTGCCGGTCCGCTCGCCGTGTCCGAAGATCGTCCCTTCCACCCGGGTCGCCCCGGCGAGGACCGCAAGCTCGCTGGCCGCCACGGCGCACCCCTGGTCGTTGTGAGCATGAATGCTGATCGCGGTCTCGGACAGATACGGATAGTTGCGGCAGAAGAGCTCGATCATATCCGCATACTGGTTCGGCGGACGGCGTTCGACGGTGGCCGGCAGGTTCAGGATGAAGCTCTCCGGCGTCGACGGCCCCCATTCCCGCTTGACCGCGCAGCAGAGGTCGAGCACGAAATCGAGATCGCTGTCGGTGAACTCCTCGGGAGAAAATTCATACCCGCAGACCTCTTTGAGTCCTTCGCGCTCAATCGCTTCGCGGACCATGCGGGTGCCCTCGATCGCCATCGCCTTGACCTCGTCCCGCGAATGGTTGAAGACGAAGCGGCCGTGCAGGTCGCTGGTCGGGACGTAGCAGTGGATCAGCGCCTTCTTCACGCCGCGCAGCGATTCGGCGGTCCTGTCGATCAGGTGCTTCCGCGCCTGGGTCAGAACCGAGATCGTCACGTCGTCCGGAATCAGGTTCTCTTCGATCAGCATCCGCACGAAGTTGTAGTCATCGGCCGAGGCGGACGGGAACGCGACTTCGATCTCCTTGAAACCGATTTTGACCAGCATGTTGAAGTATTCAAGCTTGTGGGCCGGGCTCATCGGCTCCGGGAGCGCCTGGTTGCCGTCGCGCAAATCCACGGAGGCCCATTTCGGGGATTGGGTGATGACCCGGTCCGGCCACTGCCGGTTTTCGATTTTTACCGGGTCCGGATAGCGATATTTCGGATAGCTTTCCATGATGTTACCGTATGTTGAAACTTATCTGATATGTTTGATCATTCTCGCGGCGGCGCAGGCGGCTCCGAACCCGTTGTCGATGTTGACGACGGTCACGCCGGAAGCGCAGCAGTTCAGCATGCCGAGCAGCGCCGCGACCCCGCCGAACGCCGCGCCGTAGCCGACGCTGGTCGGCACCGCGACGACCGGGCAGCGGACCAGGCCGCCCACCACGCTCGGGAGCGCGCCCTCCATTCCGGCGACCACGATGCAGACGTCCGCCGCGCGCAGCTTGTCGAGCGAGGCGAAAAGCCGCTCGATGCCGGCCACGCCGACATCGTTCAGGAGCTCGCCGCCGACGCCGCACGCTTCAAGCGTGTGGAGCGCTTCGCGGGCCACGCCCGCATCGCTGCTGCCGGCCGTGACGATCAGCACCCGCCCCGCCGTCTTATGCGGACCGCGCACCCGGAACGTCCGCGCGAGCGGATCGTGCTCGCCTGCCGGAAACGCTTCGAGCAGCGCCGCGCCGTATTCCGCCGGAATCCGGGTGACCAGCACCGATCCGGTGCGGCCGAGGATTTCGGGGACGATCGCAAGCAGCTGGTCGAGACTCTTTCCCGCGCCGTAGACGAATTCCGGGAAGCCGCAGCGCTCCCGGCGCGCGTGGTCGATTCTCGCTTCGGCGAGTTCGCCGACCGCACCGGCCGACGCGGCCAGTTTCGCCACGGCTTCCGCGAAGCCGAGGCGCCCCGCCGCGGCATCCTCCAGTATTTTATCTTTCGCGTTCATAATGAATTAAAGAATATAACTTGCGGCCGCCGAAATATCAAGTTATATTAAGGGGGTTAACCGAAAAAAAAACGTCATCGAAACGCCGAAGGAAGCACCATGCAGCACTGTCTGATTCTCGGCGGCGGACTCTCCGGAAAAGCGGCCGAACGGCTGGCCGTTTCGCTTGGGTTCTCCGCCGCGGTTTTATCCGATTCCCCGGGGCTGGACGCCGACGCCGCCGTCGCTCCGGCCGATCTTGTCGTCACGAGTCCCGGCGTGAAGCCGCTCACTTCTCCGCTCTGGCAGGCTGCGATGCGCCGCGCGGCGCGGGGAGAGTGCGAATTTCTGAGCGAGCTTGAGTTCGGTTTCCGCCACTGGCCCGGCCGTGTGCTCGCGGTTACCGGGACCAACGGGAAAACCACGACGACGGAACTGACCGCCGCCCTGCTTTCGGCTGCCGGAGTCGACGCGCGCCCGGCCGGGAATATCGGTTATCCGCTCTCGGACCTCGCGGCCGACCTGCGCGAAGGGAAGCTCTCCGCCGAAGCGCTGCCGGTCGTCGAAGTCAGCTCGTTCCAGCTCGAACGCTGCGACACTTTCGCACCGTATGCGGCGGCGCTGCTGAATCTCGAGTCGGACCATATCGACCGCTATGCGGGCGGCTTCGGCGAATATGCAGCGGTGAAAAGGCGGATTTTCGACCGGGTCGCTCCGGAAAACCGGGTTTACGGACTCTCGATGGATTCCCCGTCGCCGCGCCGCGTGACCCTCTGCGGCGAGGCGTTGATGGTTGACGGCGACGAAGTGCTGATCGATCTCGGGGACACGGCGCTCTCAGCCCCGCACAACCGTGAAAACCTCGCGGCGGCGGTCGAACTCTGTCTGCGGGTCCTTCCTGCCGAAGCGGTGTTGTCGCCCGAATTCCGGCTGGCGGTCCGCACCTTTCATCCCGGGCGTCACCGGCTCGAGGCCGTGCATGAGGCGGCGGGGGTGCGTTTTGTGAACGACTCGAAGGCGACGAACCCGGCTTCGACCGTCGCCGCGCTGCGGTCGACACCGGGAATGGTCGTGCTGTTGCTCGGAGGGCTCGACAAGGGGATGGATTTCTCCCCGATCGCGCCGTTTGCGGACCGCATCCGCTTCGCCGTGCTGTACGGCGAATGCCGCTCGAAGATCGCGGCCGCGCTGCCGCCGTCGGTTCCGACGGCGGACTGCGGCATGGATTTCGCCCTTGCGGTCGGGACCGCCCGCGAACACGCCCGGAGCGGCGACACCGTGCTGCTCTCTCCGGCCTGTGCGAGCATGGACATGTTCAGGGACTACAAGGAGCGCGGCGACCGGTTCACGGAGTACGTGAGAAACGGCGCGGAGCCGTAATCCGGTGCCGGCCGCCCCGGGATTGCGCGGGGGCTATTTCCCGTTCAGCCGTTCAATCGCCCGCGCGAGTTTCGCGCGGTGGCGTTCGAGCGCATCCGGGAGCTTGTTGTATTCGTACAGGCTGACGGCCACGTCGGCAGGCACTTCGAGCAGGGCTTCGAACTGCTTCCGTTCGGCGGGAGTGAGTTTCGAACGTTTTTCGGCCAGCGCTTTTTCGAGGATTTTGAAATATTCGACGTCTTCGAGGCCGTCGCGCCAGGCGGTCAGCCGCAGCGATGTGACCGGATCGGAGAGAAGCGGCCCGGTTCCGGGCTCGTAGGCGGCCCGCGGCGGATAGACCAGCAGCCCGTCGCCGTTCCCGAACTCATTGCCGGACTCGTTGAAGAACACCGGCGTTTCGTAGACGTTGCGGGCCGGATATCCGGGCGCTTTCATCGCGTCGCACCAGACGGTCGAGGACCAGTAGAGGGTTCCGGCCATGTCGTACCGGCGGGTCTGCCAGAGCCAGGTGCGGAACTCCGCGCCGCCGTGGTCGATGAACCCGGTCGTGTACGGCGCGCGCGGCCCGGTGCAGACGTACCACCAGAGCTCCTCGCCCTTCCGGCGGCAGGCGTCGGCGGTGAAATCGACGTAGTGATTGCTGAGGAAGGCCCAGATGTCGAGGCGGGGGCGCCAGCGCTCCTGCACCCAGAACGGCGTCATCATGAGTTTCAGCTTCGGCGCGTATTTCCGGTAGCGGTCGAGGCAGCGGTCCGCGTCGGGAAAGACATTGACGTGCGGCTCGTCCCAGGTGTAGACGAAGCCGGTGTCGAGCAGGCCGTTCTCCTCGTAGAATCTTTCATACTGCCGGGCGGCGGAGGCGAACTGCGCCTCCTGCTCCGGAGTCATGGGGTCGCTGAGGCGCTTGATGCCGGGAGGAAGCGGAATGCTGATCACGAAGCGCTTGAAGTGATAGGTCGAAAGAACGCGCTCAAGCTCCCTTTTGTATGCGGAGAAGTCGATCTTCACCTCGTCCGAGCCGTCTTCGGGCCAGGTGACGGCCGGATGGTCGAACGGCGTCGGGTCATAAGGCGAGACATGGCTGTCGGCGAACAGCTTGAGGTACCGGTTGTAAGCTTCGCGTTTCTCCGCATCCGTCCCGAGCCGCTGAAGTTCGGCGATATAGCGCGGCGCTAGCTCGCTGGTCGCAGTGGTGGAGAGGGTGTCCGGCAGCGCGAAATCCCAGACGCGGACCGTGACCGGAAGCTTCACGGCATCGGCGCCGAGTTTCAGCTCGAAATTCCCGCGATAGAGTCCGGCCGGAGTGTCGGGAGCGGTTTTGACGGTGACGAGCAGCGGCGTGTTTTCACCGGGGCGGACGGCGGCCGGGCCGCTGACGGGCGAGGCCGGGTCGGTCCAGAATCCGGTCGTGCCGGTCTCGTCGGTCGGATTCGTGATGAACAGGTATTCGACCAGCCGGACGTCAAAGAGGTTCGCCGGCAGCACGTCCCCGGATTCGCTGACCAGATCGCGCGGAAGGAGTTCGGCCGGCTGTTCCGGGCCGGTTCCGCGCAGCACGAGCTGGCGGGAAGCGGATTCGTTGCGGGCGAGTTCCAGGGCGAGCGCTTCCGCCTCCGCCTCAGGCGCGGGCCGCCGGCGGTTGACGTGGTAGGAGGAGCTCGCGCTCCAGAGTTCGGCGCCCGCCGGGGCGGGTTTCAGTTTCACGCCGTGGGCGAGGTCGTCGATGACGGGCAGATTCGTATCGGCGCGGAGCAATGTGCCGAGCTGCGGATCGGTGAAGGTCAGCACGCGTTCGCCGGTTTCCGGCAGCGTGGAGACGATGGTGACCGTCTCGCACTCCTGCGGCGCGACGGTGACGGCGTCGGCCGCGGCGCGCTCGGTTCCGTTGTCCCTGAGCGCAATCCGGAAAGCCTGCGGCGTCTGGCCGGGGTTGACCGCGTCGAGCGTGAAAATGCAGCGCATGGTTTCCGGATCAAAGCCGATCTTTCTGAGGGAAAGATGCGGTTTCGTTCTATCCGCGCTCTCCACGAAGAAGGTGCGTCCCGCCGTGTGCAGCGGGCGGCCGTCGACGGCCGCCGAGAGCCGGGTATGGTTCAGGCGGCCCGGCATGGACGGGTCGAGCGGCGTCAGCCGGAGATGGAGCGCGGCGGAAGAGTCGTTTTCGCCGAGCAGCCGGAACGGCGCGCCGTTTTCCCGGTGTTCGCCGATTACGGTATAATTCACGCCGTCGCGGGAGAATTCGATCCGGGTGTTCGAGCCGTTGTAATGGAGTTTTGCGCCGGTGAATTTGCGTCCCGGCAGCGCGTAGCGCAGCACGAGCGGGTTTTCGGCGGTGAATTCGGTCCGCCTCCCGACGGTGGCGACATCCTCGTTCGCATAAAAGGTGTTGCCGAAAATCGCTTCGTGACGGCGCAGCGGCGTGTCGCCGCCGACGGTGGCGGCAAGCGGAGTCACCGGGCGCAGAACGAAGTTTCGCATCCGGACGCTGCCGGTATGGTCCTTCTGGCCGCAGCGCAGAAAATCCGCACCGTCCGCGAGCGTTTCGGGCGCCTGGAAACGCCAGGTGACATGCCGCCGGACGGCCGTGGGCTCCCACAGCTCTTCGCGCCGGAACGGCAGCTCGACGAACGGCGCGCCGACCGGCCACTCCCGGAATTTCAGCTCCGTGCTGAATTCGAAGTCGAGCGCGTACCAGCCGCCCGGCCGGAATCTGCCGGTCCGCAGCCGTGCTTCGCTTTCGCCGTTGCCGCTGCCGGTGAACAGCAGTTCGGGCACGCCGTCCGACATGGTCTGCTTCGCCGTGTTCCATTCATTGCTGCCGGAGAGCTTCCAGTCGGCGGCGCCGGCCAGCGCGGCGGAAGCCACGCCGAGCACAGTCAGGCCGTGCCGCAGCAGGCGGTTGTCGATCGAAAGATTCATGGGTTCATTCTCCTTGTTGTTTCGGGTTGAATACGGCATTGCGGCGATGGCGGTTCAATCATCTTTGCGGGGCTCGGGGACATATCCGTCGTCCTGCGAACGGGTCAGCGCGCTCAGCCGGCGGTACATTTCGCGCAGGTCGCGGATGCCGCCCCAGGTCATCCAGACCGCCGTGACCGGCGCCAGAACGACGTGAACCATCAGGTAGAACATCATCCAGTTGAACCACATGCCGTCGTCCCACGGCTTGAATCCGGCGGCGGGAAGTGCGAATGCGATGATGTTGTAGAGCGTGATGACCACGAAGCAGACCGTCCAGAACGCCGTCCAGCTGAAGACGGAGACCGAAACGATCTTGTCGCGCAGCGTGAACTCCTCGTCGAAGCCGAGGAACAGCCGTTTGCACCAGCCGATCTTCCGGGCGTTTTCGACGCGGAGCGCGGTGTCGGCTTCGGCGTACCTGCCGCGGTGCAGCATCCTGTCCATGTTGAACGGCTTGCGGCAGGTCAGGAGCGAGACGAGGACATAGACGCTCCCGGCGCAGAGCACGGCGACGAGACTCAGCCAGGCGCCGTTGACCGGGCATTTGTCCGCCGCTTCCTGCAGAACGGTTGAGTTCGGGAAGATGCCGAGCAGGAACTGCCGCGCCGCGTGCCAGCCGCGCGCATCCATGAGCACGATTCCCGCCAGCGAAAGAAACGCGCCGGCGGCCACGCCGCTCCAGGCTCCGGCCCGCGTTCCGCGCTTCCAGTAGAGCCCGCCGATGATCGCGCAGCCGGCTCCGGCGCTGAAGAAGGTTCCGGTGATCATCTGGAACATGTTGATGTATTCGTTCTGCCGATAGCAGAGGCTGAAGACGAAGCCGAAGACCGCCACGCCGAGGATCGCCAGGCGCAGGAGCAGCAGATGCAGCCGGGCGGAAACCGGTCTGCCGTAGAGCGGCAGGACGATGTCCTGAATGAAGATCGATCCCCAGCTGTGCAGGTAGGTCGTGTCGGTCGAGAGCATGAAGAAGAAAGCGACCGCGGCGAAGAGTCCCTTGATTCCGGCCGGAAGGAACGAACTGGTCGCCATCGGCATCGCCATCTGGTCGGCGTTCTGCGCGGAGTAGGAGGCGAGCTCGCCGCTGATGGCAAGCTGTTCCGACGCGAAGGCGGGGTGGGTCAGGAACGTGTAGGCGCCGAGCGAGATCATCGCCGAGAACATCGTGATCGACAGCATCCGCCAGGTCGAGAGGATGTTGCCCATCTTCGCCTCGTGCGGATTCAGCGCCGAAGCCGAGTAGCCCTGGTTGCCCTGCCAGGAGCCGTAACCGTAAACCATGACGATGAGATTGATCAGGATGAACCAGATGTTGAAGTCGCTGACCTCGAAGGAGTCGAACGGATTCACATAGGACTGTCCCGGCGGCTGCGCAAGCATGGCTTCGCGGAACTGCTCCATCGAGAAGATGCAGACCACCGAGATGCCGACCACCACGCACATGAAGTAGCCGAACAGCGACTGGATCATGTCGGTGATCATGTTCTGCACCTGGCCGCCGCTCATGGTGATGACCGCGGCGCTGCCTAGAAACAGCACCATGAGAACCGGGTAGAGCGGAATGCCGCCGATTTCGCGCGGCAGCCCGAGAAAGGCGATGAAGAAGTGCGCGCCGACCGCCGGGAAGATGCCGAAGTTGATGATTCCGGCAAGCCAGCAGAGAATCCCCATGACCACGCGGAATGCGCGGCAGTAGCGGATTTCGAAGAACTGCGCAAGCGTCAGCACCTTGGTCTGGCGGTAGCGGTAGTAGACGAAGCCGGAGAGGCTCAGGATGGTCATGGCCAGCGTGATGACCTGGCCCCACCACGACACCGCCCAGCCGGCGTGGCGGAAATTCTGCATGGCGACCGCCAGCGTGATGAGGCCCATCCCGGCCATGCCGTTGGCCGAGGAGAGCAGATAACGCCCGCCCGTGCGCCCCGCCGCGAGGAAATCGGCCACGCTGCGGATGTACTTCTGCGAGTGGAAGCAGAAAACGGCGATTACGGCAATCGGAATCGAGAAAAGGAACCAGTCGATCGGCTGCATGTTCAATCCTTATGCTTGGAGCTTATTCCTGAATGATGACATTGTGTCTTGGCGGGCATCGCTGCATATTCGGCGCCTCGCTTTCCCGGTTCCTTGTTCGGGGATAAGTTTCTGGGAGACGGTGATGCGGCTGCCGCGCGCACCGGTCGCGACGACGCAGTAGCCGGCGTCGTACGGCGGCGGTTCCTGCGGCGTCACGCCGTTGGGCTCTCTGCTGAACGAAAGGGGGCCGACGCTGCGGCTTTCGCCCTCGGACAGATGGAACGGGCCGAGCAGGTTGCGCAGCGAGGTGGTCAGCTCCAGCGTGACGGTGCAGCCGCCCGGCCGCAGCTGCGCGGCGCAGTCGCGGCTTTCGAACGGCTCGCACCAGGCGAAACCGCACGCGCGGCCGTCGACGGAGAAACGGACCGAATTCGCGCCGTCGAGTCCGGTTTCGATTTGCGCCCGTGCGGCGGTTTCCGGCAGTTCGCATGCGAAGTCGAGTGCGAGTTTCCCGGCGAAGAACGGCAGTCCGTTCTGAGCCAGCCGGGCCGGGTCGATCCGTTCCGGCAGCGCTTCGAGCCGGAAGCTTCCGGATTGGCGCAGTGCGCCGTGCGGCAGTTCCCGCCACTCGCCTGCGCCGGAAACGCCGAATTTCCCGGCGAGAAAGAGCGGTTCGATCTCAAGATCGAACGCGAGCCGGTTGAATTCGGTTTCGAACCGCCCGGCCCGGTCGAGATCGTCATAGACCTGCTCGCCCTGCCCGAAACGGACGGCGAGTTCGATCGTGTTGCCGCCGCGCCGCACCGCGCCTTCCGGCAGCGCCACGCGGCGGAAAGCGCGGTCGAATACCGTACCGCACGCCTGCGCCGGGACGTCGATGCCGTTGAATCGAAGCCGATAGCGCTCCGGCTCCTCCATGACCAGCGAGAGCGGCGTGTCCGGGGCGAACGTTTCACCGGTTTCGAAGCGGAAGCGCATGACCAGGTCGCACGGGCGTCTCAGCGCCAGCAGCCGCCACTGGATCGAGCTGACGTCGGCGTCGATGAAGGCGCCGCCGTCCACGCTGTAAGCGGCCCGGTCGAGCGGCAGAAAATTGTCGTTCAGCAGCCGGAGCCGCGCTTCGGCCGGGAGAGGCAGCGCGGCGGTCTCCGGCACGGTTTCCGGCACCGGCGCGGCGCCGGCGGTTTTTCGCGCCCGCAGCAGAAGCGTTCCGGCGGGAGGGAACGTGTAATGGAAGCGAGTTCCGTCCCGCAGGGGGAACGGGTCAGGTTCCCCCGTTTCGGGGTCGATGCGTTCGAGCGAGGCGAAGGGCTCCGGCAGCGTGATTTCGGCCTCTGCGGCCGCCGTCTCGGCCGTGTTGACCAGAAAGTAGATGACGCCGTCGTCGTAGATTCGCCGCGTGGCGCGGACGGTTCCGGCGCCGGAGACGGAGAGGATGCCGCGAAACGGCAGCTGGTCGGGCAGCTCCGGCAGCGCTTCGAACCAGGCTGCGGTTTCGGCCGGAGCCGGTTCTCCGTCGACCAGGAGCGCATGCCGTTCCCCGCTGCGCCAGATCGGGCCGGGAAATTTCCGCAGCAGTTCGAGAACGGCCGCCGGGAAGTTCACGGTTTCCGGGAGGATGACCTGCCGGTAGCGGCAGCAGCCGAGCTGCAATGTCCCGTCCGCAGCGCAGGCTCCCGATGCGGCCAGCATCGACTCGTCGGCGTAGTGGAACGGGACGAAGTTCCGGTACAGCCGTTCCGACAGCGACTCGATGGAGCGGCAGAGCGGAGCGATCCGTTCATCTTCCATCCGGTCGCGGTAGAGCGCCCAGGCCGAGCTCTGGCTGTGCAGCACGAGGGTATCGACCGGATTCTCTCCTTCGGCCAGCAGCCGGTTCAGCCGCGCGAACGCATCGTTGAGCTGGCGGTAGTCCGGCCACCACGGCTGATGCGGCGCAAGGGAGGGCGGGTAATCCCGCTTGCGCATGCCGCGCAGCGAATAGCTCTGCAGATGGGTGCAGAGAAAGTTGATTCCGAGCAGCTGCATCTGCGAATAGAGGTGCTTCATGCCGCGGAAGTTCAGATTCCAGCCGCACATGGCGAACGCTTCGGCCATCACGCGCTTTCTGCCGGACTGCGCCGCCGCGCTCGCCGGCTGCGTGAAGACATAGACGGAGGGTTCGGCGAAGCCGAGCCAGTCCGCGCCGGGAATGGTGTAATGCCGGTAATGGGGCATGACCGCCCCGTTGCTGCAGACTGCTTCGGCATAATTGATCTCCTGCACCTGATGGCCGGTGAACTCCCAGCCGTGCGTTCTGCACCACGCGCCGATGCGCCCGGTGTAATTCCGGGAGAACAGCTCCGCGACCAGGCCGTAAAAGCGGATGCGGAACGCGGCGGCTCCGGGCAGGTCCAGCCGGAGCATCGGCAGTTCCGGCGTCAGCTCGCGCCCGTAACGTCGGCGGTAGGCGGCGTTCAGCGTCGGCGACCAGACCGGCCTGCCGATGACGACCTGCGGCTCGTCGGTGAAAATCCCTTTGATCCGGCGGCACAGTCCGGCGCCGAGCGTGTCGAAATAGCGCTGGTGGGTGACGGCGAGAAACTTCTCCGTCACGGCCGGATTCAACACATCGACATAGAACGGGTTGACCTCATACGTGATTTCGAGGATCTCTCCGGCTGGCAGTTCGGAAGGGTCCGAACCGAGATAGCGGCTGCCGTCGGGCGAGTAAAGGCCGGCGACCTGTTCCACGGCGCACTCCTCCCGCCGGACCGTGCGGAAGCGCAGGAACTTCTGCCGGAATTCGTCTCCGGAGGCGTTGACCTCTCCGCCGCCGAAGCCGGAGGGCCAGCCGATCTCGTCGTAGAGCCAGGCGTCGAGTCCGAGCCGTTCCGCTTCGAGGATGCACGCCTTTACGCATTCGAACCAGCGTTCGCCCATGTAAGGTGTTTTCAGCCCGCTTCTCGCGTGCATGAAGAATCCTCCGAGTCCGGCCTGCTTCATGGCGCGGATCTGGCGGACGAGTTCATCGGGTTCGAGCTCGTCGTTCCAGCTCCAGAAGGGAACCGTGCGGTATTCGTTCGGAACCGGTGCGGTTGTTTTGCAGGAACAGGTCATTGTTTGCCGTTTTGCTCCGTCAGTCTTTGATCCAGGCCCAGGTCAGCATGGACTGGGGCTCGCTGCCGCTCCAGCAGTTGTCGACCTCCCAGGAAAGGCGCCCGATATCGCGGGTGTTGGCCGCATGGCCGTCGACATAGAGGAGGTTCAGCGAATCGTTGTGCCGCCAGTCGGTTCTCTGGACAATGTTTTCCCAGATGCGCCAGAGGCAGGTCGCATTCTGCCGGCATTTGAAATCGGCCACTGCCCCGAGATTGCCCGGCGTTTTCGCCGAGGTCACCTTCCGGATGGAGGAGCCGTTGTCGCTGGGGTCGAAGTGTCCGTTGATCGCGTAGTTGGTCATCGGATTGTCTCCGGCGATCCGGATCGACTCCTCGCTGCTCGGGCAGAGCAGGGTCTTGCCGTAATCCTCTCCCGCGTGAGCGACGGTTCTGGCGATGTAGGGGGTGATGGAGATGACCCAGTAATTGTTGTTGTATTCGCCGGGGCCGTATTGCGGGATCGGCAGAAAGCCGTCCTGTTCCATGGTGTAGAAGTTGATGCCCATCCCGATCTGCTTGAGGTTGTTGATGCAGCTGATGGAGTGCGCCCGGGAGCGCGCCTGGTTCAGGGCCGGCAGCAGCATGCCGGCCAGAATCGCGATGATGGCGATGACGACCAGAAGCTCGATCAGCGTGAAGTTCCTGATTTTCCTGTGCATGGTGAATACCTTTCTGTCATTGGTTAAGGTAGCGTGTCCGACTGTATTTTCCAATTTGCGGTTCAAAAAATCAGACCTCCTGTTCCTGGAGTTTCCGGCGGGGGGCGGGGCGTTTGTCTGCCGCGTCTGAATGGCGGATGAGGAATTCGTACTTCCGGAGCAGCCTGATTTTGATTTCGCAGTTGCGTCCGCCCGGAATCCGCAGCGTCAGGCGTTCGGCGCCGGAACGGCGGCTCCATGCCGCCAGCCCGATCTCCCAGACCAGGAATTTCCCGTAGTAGTGGTCGGAGATCAGCCTGCCGTCGAGGAACGCCTGTCCATATTCGCCGTCGTAGGCGGCTTCGAGGACGAGGTCGGCGGCGTCCCGCAGCATATCGGGCGTGACGACGGTTTCGAGCACGAGGTCGTTCCCGGCCCGGCTGCGGTGAAAACTGAGTTCCGGCGCGCGGTGGCCGGGCAGGTTGCCCGAGAAGCTGCGGATGCCGAATCCGGGCGTCTCCTGCAGCCGCACCTCCGCCTCGCCGCAATGGAGTTCGAGCGGACGCGGGCTCAGGACGTCCAGCGTGAAGAAGTCGCGGTCGCAGAGTGCCGAAATCCGTACGTTTTCTCCGCTGCGCACGCTTTCGAGAATCTGCATCGAGCTGAAGGCGGCGTACTCGGCGATATCGCAGCACTCACCGGCCCGTTCGGTATCCACGAGTATGAAGCGGACGCCGTCCTTCCCTCCGAATTCGGCGGCCTCGATGCCGCGCGACGGGGAGCCGACCGCGCTGACGAGGTTCGGGCTGTGGCGTTTGATCAGCAGTCCCGGCGTGGCGCGGACGGGATCGGCATCGGGCAGCACGAAGCTGCTTTCGGTGAACTCGTCGGTCGTGGCGAAGGCGATCAGCTGCACGGCGTTGCCGTAACCGCGGCGGTCCAGCAGCGTCGCGGTCGAGTGGTCGAGAAAGCAGCGTTCTTTGAGCTTGACGAAGAACGGCAGAATCTTCGTGGTCTGCGGCGGCAGCTCGAGCTGGACCAGTTTCGGATACTCCTGAAACACCTCGCTGGCCAGCCGGTTCGGCGTGGTTGCGATGCGCACGTCGCGCTTCCAGCCGGCGTGAATGTTGCTGACGTTGCGGGCGAAGATGAAGTTGCTGTCCGACAGGTTGAGCCCGGTGGTGACCCGGGCGAGCGCTTCGACTTTGCGGCCCGGCTGCGCGCGCGCCGCGGCCGCCTCAGCCGGAATTTCCCGGCCGTAGCCGTCGAAAAGATCGCCGCTCTGTGGATTTTCCCCGGGATGGGCCGAGCCGAAGGCGCGGAGTGTGCACCAGTCCGGATCGGGATGGGTTTTCAGGATTTCGGTTTCGAAACTGCGCAGGAACCAGCCGAGCCGTTTCAATCCGCGGTAGGAGTCGCGCAGCGTCCCGGTGCAGCTGATCGGTGCTTGAAAATTCATGTCGCGGTGCGGGATCATCGATTCGTTATCGTCCCCGAAGTGCTGTCCGTCGCAGAAGATGAAAAATCCGACGCCGGACGCCCCCTCGGCGACCGTCTGCTGGGCGAGCGCCTCGACGCTCGGCGCCTTGATGATCGGTCCCTGAAAGCCGTTCGTGTTGCGGTAGGCGGGGTAATCGAAGAAACGGACGAACATGCCGCAGCCGGTTTCGATCGAAATATACGGCACGCCGCGGTTTTCGCGCGGCCGCAGCGGGGAGAGTTCCCCGTCCGTGCCGAAGCAGGAGGCCGGATAGTGTCCGCCGGTATCGACGCGGCTGCCGAGCAGCTCCTCGCGTCCTTCGATCCGGTTGATGTCGATGAACGGCAGGTCGATGCCGGCTTCGCGGACCAAACGGCTGTAAAATTCGAGATGCTTGCGGTTTTCGGCGTCATCGGTGTCGCCGCGCGGAATGTCGTCACCTTTGCAGCCGGCCGAGCCGAGTTCGTTTTCGAGCTGGAACAGGATGATCGGACCGCCGGAAGTGATCAGGTGCTTCCCGGCAATGGCGAGAAATTTCCGGTAAAACCGCTCCGCATAGCCGAGGTATTCGGGATCGTTGCTGCGGAGCTTCGCACCGAGCTTCTCCACGAGGAAATCCGGATAGCCGCCGTTGCGGAATTCGCCGTGCACGAACGGCCCCATGCGGAAGATGGCGTAAAGGCCGAGTTCGCCGAGCAGCCCGAGCAGGTGATCGACATCGTGGTTGCCGCTGAAATCCCAGACGTTGTCCGCGGTTTCATGGTACCGCCAGACGCAGTAGAAGCTGACCGTGTTGATTCCGGCCGCCTTCATCATCAGCAGCCGGTCGCGCCAGACCGCACGCGGAATGCGGCCGTAGGAGAAGTCGCCCGCATAAATGAAGCGCGGTTTCCCGCCGATTACCAGATATTCTTTTTCCACCTGAAACATTTCGATTCACCGCTCCGGTTGATTCATTTCATTTTTCGTTCGCTTATATTATGATCGATTTGCCGGCAAAAGACAATAGGTTTTAAATAAATTTGAAATAGAAAGATATTGTAATTTATTGAAAGTTATATACAATATATTTTTACTGAAAAATTGATTGCCGTTCATCGGAATGCCGCTGGCATTTTCCCGAACCCCCTTTTATAGTAATGGGGAATGCGGGAACATGTCCGGCGGAGCGGATGTTTCCGGCATCGGTTTTTTATGGACGGGGAGATATCGGAAGTGTTTGATTTCATCGCGTTGAAACGGTCGGTCGGCGAATATATCGATTCGCTGCATCTCGAGCCGGGAGACCGGATTCCGACCGAAAACAAACTGTGCCGGAAATTCGAAGCCAGCCATTATCAGGTCCGGAAGGTGCTGGCCGAGCTGAATGCCGAGCGCGGCTGGGTGACCATCCAGGGCTCCGGAACCTACATTCCGGGCGGACTCGAGCGCCGCCCGCGGGAGCGGGTCATCGCGGTCGTGCGCTCGTATCTGCACGACATGATCACGCAGATGAGCGACGCGCATTCGCTGGCGCTCGAAAACAAATACCAGTTTCTGCTGTTCGGCATCGACCATGCGGAGATCGTCGCGGAGCAGGAGTGCCTTGAGCATCTGCTGACCCGGCGGCTGCACGCACTGGTCATCGATCCCCACCCCGGAAATCCGAAGATGCGCGAAACCCTCGACCGGTTTGTCGCGCAGGGGACGCGTGTCGTGCTGCTGAACGGTTCGGAGGAGCTCCGGCGGCGCTATCCGACTTACAGCTTCAATTATCACCGGGCCGGATATATGGCGCTGGTTCAGCTCATGCGGCAGAATGTGAGGAAGGTGATCCACATCGCTCCCTACAATTCCATCGCCTGGCAGCACGAGGAGTTCCGGCAGGGGGTGGACGAGGCCAGCGCGGATTTTTCGTTTCCGGTGGAACGCATGTTCGGGAAGATGATGCTCGATGTGAGGAGTTTCAGATGGAGCTGGCAGCCGCAGGAATTCCAGCTGCCGCTGGAGGATGGCTGCGGTTACATCGACGACAACGACCCTTTCGAGGCCAGCTACGTGCAGACCCGGCTGCAGGAGGCGGGGTTCCGGAGTTCACCGGTGATTTCGGTCTATCACACTTCCGGTCCCTCCGCCTGCGCGACGCTCTGTTTCAATATGAATGAACGTATGAAATGGGTCGTGAACGAACTGATTCACAATGCCGGAAATTTGCCGCATGAGCACCGGTTCAACCCGGTTCTGACCCCGCCGTCGGAGTCGCCGGAGCCGTACCGGGTGCTGTGGGGCTGACGGTCGCGGGTTCGCCGGGCTTGAGATCGAATTCCGTGCCGTCCTTCCGCCGGATTCTGAGCCGGGAGGCGGACGAGAGCGTACAGCCGTCCCCCGGCCGTCCGGAGACGGTCAGCAGCCGGCCGCCGCCGACCGGCAGCACGGCCGTGAACGGAGGAGCCCCCGCCGCCGGCTCCACGCCGACGACCGCATAGCCCGGTTCCGCCGGATATACGCCCGCATAGTGCCGCAGCAGATGGTAAAGCGGCCCCGCGCTCCAGGCGTGGCAGTCGCTCCGGGTATCGGCAGACGGGCATTCCGGAAAGGTCGTGAAGCCGAGCTCGAGCATCGGCTCCCACTGCTTCAGCACCGTTTCGAAGCCGGCATCGTTGCCGGTTCTGTGCATCGCTTCGAGCAGGTAGAAGGCGAAGTAGAGCGTGCAGCCGGTCAGGCCGGGGTCCTCCGTCAGCGCGGCGGAAAGCTCCGTTCTCAGGCCGCTGTCCGCGGCGCCGGCGAGAATCGCCCAGGCGTTGACGTGACAGCTGAAGTACGCCTTTCCCGGCACGTCGGTGTAGCGGCGGCGCTCCTGGTCGAAGCAGTGCCGGTTGACCGCGGCGAGAACGCTTTGCCGCTCCGCTTCCCAGTCGTGTCCGGGGATGATCCCGGCTGCCCGGAAAAGCCGCCCGGCCACCCGGCACGCTTCGGCGTAGAGCAGATTCAGCAGCGTTTCCGGGAGCTCTTCGCCGCGGGAGCTGCGCCCGTCCGGCCACCCCGCGGCCCAGTCGCTGAAGTTCCAGCCCGGCACCGGCCCGATCAGGCCGGTGCCGCCGTCGCGGTGCGCGGAGAAATATTCGAGCACGTCGCGGATGCCGTTCCGGTGTTCGGCAATGACGGATTGGTCGCCGGTGTAGTCGTAACAGTCCCCGGCCATCATGATCCAGTAGAGGCTGAAACCCGGGATGACCTGCCGGAAATTCGACGGGTAGCGCGAGGCGGTCAGGCCGCCGCCGAGCCGCGATTCGTCGAATTGCCGGACCGCCTGCCTGCCGAGCCGCGCGTCGCCGGTCGCAAGATAGGAGATCAGCGCCTGAATGCGCGTGTCGCCCGCGTACTGCAGCTGCTCCCAGTACGGGCAATCCTCGTAGTGCTCATGGGCGCAGCAGCGCGCCGTGTGCCAGGCCGTTTCGAAGATTCGTTCGAGGACGGGGCGTTCCGGGCTTCTCCAGACAGCTTTGCGGTCGAACGGGTAGGCGACGAATTCGAACGACAGCCGTTCGATCGCAAGCGGGGCATCAAGTTCGAAGGCGAGCTCGACGAAGCGGCCGGAACGGTACCAGAAGCTGTCGAAGGCTCCGTCGGCGCCGTTCAGCTTCAGCAGGTCGGAAAATCCGTACTCCCCGACGCGGCCGCCGGGGACCGGGCCGCGCTCCGTGCGGACGCCGTTGCGGAAAAGCGCTTCCGCATAGCCGATCCGGCAGACGCCTTTTCCGCCGGAGAAACGCAGATGGACGAGGCTGGTGCGGTAGCGCCCGAGGTCGAGCAGGATTGTGTGCTTTCCGGCCGGGATGCGCCCCGTCGCTCCCCCGGAACCGTCCGGCGCGAGAAATTCGTTTCCGGCGAGGATGCTTCGCACCGCGACCGGTTCCTGCCGCATCGGCGGAGTCGTTCCGGGAACCAGGCGCCAGCGGGTCGGCGGATCGGTTTTGCAGCGGTCGGCGAAATACGGTTCCCCGACATGCCTGACGGCGGGCCAGTCCGAATCGTCGAATTCCGGCAGCTTCCAGCCCGTGAGCGCCGGGTCGGGCTCGTACTCCTCCATCGGCGGAGCCGGAATGCCGCCCCGGCCGTTCCAGCTGTCGCGCCATTTGCGGTGACGGCGCGAAGCGTCCCGGCGGCAGCGCCAGCTTCCGGGTGTCGCAAACGCCGCGTCGCCGGAGAGGATGAGAAAGCCGCCGCCGGTGTGGATTTCACTCCACGGTCCCTCTTCTTCCCGGAAGCCGCACGGGTAGACGATCACCTCGGCGGCGAGGACGTGACTGCCGGGCGGGAGCTCCAGCGTACAGGATTCGTAACGGTAGTGTTCGAGGTCGCCGCGCGCCGGGCCGCGGCCGACGAAGACTCCGTCGAGGAACAGATTGCAGCGGTTGTCGGCGCTGAACAGGAGCCGGACGGTCCGCTGCCGGGCGGTTCGGAAGGCGAGGCGGAAGAGTGTGAACTCCGGCGCGCCGGACGGATAGTCCGGGTGCCAGCACCAGCTGCCCGGCAGAGTCTCCGGGGCGAGGGGAATTTGCGGTTCTTCCATCGTTTTCCTTCCCAGGCGGTTACCAGACTTCGGCCATGAACGATTCGACGAATGCGGCACTTTCGTCCGGGCTGCGCGTCAGCGACAGGCACCAGTGCGGTGCGCCGTGCGGCTCCGTCCAGCGGTGGGAGCAGCCGGCCGGGTCGAACACGATCCGGCCGGGCTCGCTGCGCGCGGCGAAACCGCTGCGCTCAAGCACGTCCGCCGCGGCGAGCACCGCCAGCTGATCCCAGCTTGAGCGGCGGAAGCCGGGTGTTCCGCCGCCGAATTTCCGGTAGGCCAGCAGTTCGAGGTTGTCCGCCGCGACCCGGCGGGCCAGCTCCGCTCCGGTCAGCACGTCGCCGCCGATCGGGGAAACCAGGATCGGGGTCGGCCATTCGGCGGTTACGAATGCGGCGGCCTCCGGCGCCATCTCCCAGTTGAACCCGGGACGTCCCTCCGGCCGGACGCCGTTGGCCATCGAGACCAGGAGCTTGACCTTGCGGGCGACAAGTTCGCGCCCGCCCGGCTGCCGCAGCAGCTCGGCCAGAAGCGTCAGGAGCCCGATCGCGCAGATCGTCACGCTGCCGTCCTCCGCCTGTTCTAGCAGCCTGCGGTAGAGGGCGACGCCCTCTTCGGGCCGGAACCGGTCCGGCAGCGCCTCCGGGACGGCTTCGGCCATGGCGCGGTGGTAAAGCCGGTCGGGCATCCGCTCCCTGTGCTGCCGGTAGCGCCCGCTGTCCGGGTAGTCGAAGTTGCAGCCGACCGGAATGTCGGGCCGGCCGAGCCGGAGGTTCAGCGCCCGGACCCCCGCCGCCGGCCAGGGGGAGTGAACGCTGGCGATGACGCCGGCGATTGCCGCGTTTCCGCGCCGGGCGAGCGCGTGCAGCACGCAAAGCGCGCCCGCGTCGTCGCAGTCGGTTTCAAAATCAGTGTCGAGAATGATCGTTTCCATAAGATATCCATCCGTAATTCCGGTTTGCCGGTTTTCCTGTTAGTATAACACCGGCCGCCGCCGGAAGCAAGCGGTCGTGGAAGGAGTTTTGGCGGATCGTCCGGACTTCCCGGCTTGCAAAACGGTTCCCCGGCGGCTATTTTAGAACGAATCATCCGATCAGCAAAGTTTTCCGCGCTTGACGGCAGGGGGATACGGAAGGCGGCCGGGCATTCCGGCCGCAGTTCGGCAAATCCGGCTCAACTTGGCGGAAAAGGAGGAACATGTGACAGGTGAAACCGCCGGATACGAAGCGCTCGTCTGCGAGCTGGTCGCCGCCATTCCGCGCGGCTGCGTCGCCACCTATGGGCAGATCGCGTTTTTGACCGGCCACCCGCGCCGTTCGCGCATGGTCGGCCGGGCCGTCTCCCGCGTTCCGGCCGGCCGGAGACTGCCGTGCCACCGGGTCGTGAACCATGCCGGGCGCACCGCTCCGGGCTGGCCGGAGCAGCGCGCGTTGCTCGAGCGCGAAGGTGTCCGTTTCAAGCCGAACGGCTGTGTCGACCTCGACCGCCATCTGTGGGCCGCGTTTCCGCTGCCGGAGTGACCGGAGGCGCGGAAAACGGCCCTTCCGCCTGCGTTCACGCTTCGCTCACCGGGTCGAGCCGCTTTTCGATCTGCTCGAGCGACAGCCCCTTCGTCTCCGGCATCATGGTTTTCGCCCAGATCAGCTGCAGGATCATCATCGCGCAGAAAAAGGCGAACATGTAGCCCGCGTCGAACGCCTTGATCGCGATCGGGAAGACCAGCGTCAGCAGCGCCGCGAAAATCCAGTGCGTGAAGCTGCCGAGCGCCTGTCCGGCCGCGCGCTGGTCGTTCGGGAAGATCTCCGAGATGAATACCCAGATGATCGTTCCGGACCCGACGGCGTGGGCCGCGATGAAGACGATCATGCAGACGAGCACGATGTAACTCGATGCGCCGAGAAGCTTCGAAGCTTCGATTTTCGAGAGTTCGGCCGCCGCTTTCACCTCGGCCGGCGGGAGCTGCTCGGGAAGGAGGATTTTCGCCCCCTTGTACCGTTCCGATGCGGCAGCGTCGGCCAGAGCTTTCCGGGCGGCGGCGTAGTCGGCGGCAGCGCGCTGTTTGTCGGCTGCGGAGAAATAGCCTTCGCCTCTTTCGATGCGCATGGCCTGCTCGGCGCCGGTGATCGTGTCGATCGAGGCCGAGACGACCTTGAATTCGGAGAAGCTGAAGAAGGCGATCGCGCAGACGCCGAGGCTCAGGATATATCCGGCCGAACCGATGTAAAGCAGCGTCCGCCTGCCGAGCCGGTCGATGAGCCAGAGCCCGACGAAGGTGAAGATCAGGTTCGTCACGCCGAGGCTGATCGATGCCGCCAGTGCGTTGTTCATCCCGGCCAGCCCGAGCAGCCGCGGCGCGAAGTACAGAATCACGTTGATCCCCGAAACCTGATTGAAGAAGGCGATCAGGAATGCGAAGAAGATCGGCTTGCGCATGCGCATGGTCCAGAACTTCGAATGTTTTCCGGCCGGTACCCGGGTTGCTTCGACCGAGCCGGCCAGCTCCGCGATTTCGGCTTCGCTCATGCCGGGATTGATTTTCCGGAACACCTCGACGCCCTCTTCGGGCCGGTTCGCATCGACGATGAGCCAGCGCGGGCTCTCCGGCAGCGAGAAGCACATGAGTGTGTAGATGACGGCCGGAACCGCTTCGACGCCGAGCATCCAGCGCCAGCCGACTCCGATGTCGCAGAGATTGCCGATGATGTAGTTCGACAGATAGGCGACGAGGATGCCGAAGACGATGTTGAACTGGAAAAGTCCGCCGAGCTTGCCGCGGTCCTTCGCCGGGGAGATCTCCGCGATGAAGAGCGGCGCCGCGATCGTCGAAATGCCGATGCCGACCCCGCCGATGAAGCGCGCGACGATGAACGAACCCACATCCCAGGCGAGTCCGGAGCCGATCGCCGACACCACGTACAGAATACCGTTGAAAATCAGGATTTTCCGACGCCCCCACCTTTTGGTCGGGATTCCGCCGAAGCAGGCGCCGAGCACGGTGCCCCACAGCGCCGAACTCAGCGCCCAGCCGTGCATCGTGCCGCTCAGGGCCCAGAGGTCCTGAATCTCTTTTTCGGCCCCCGAAATCACCACCGTGTCGAAGCCGAACAGGAAACCGGCCAGGGCCGATGTGATGGACCAGAGCAATAAACGTCCTTTTGTCATCGTATCATCTCCGCGTGATGTCCGTTGATCAGAATGCGCCCGGAATGGCGGCCACCTCGGCCGCGAGCCGGTTCCCCTCCGCCGCCGCGATTTCGATCCGGTGGCCCGAAAGACAGTGGAACAGGAAGCCGGCGCTGAATGCGTCCCCCGCCCCGACCGTGCTGACCACCTCGGCCGGATAGGCCGGCGAGGTGAACTTCTCCCCGCCGTGCCAGATTTCGCACCCTTCCGGGCCGAGGGTCAGGATCACCGTGTTGAGTCCGAAGCGCTTCGCCACGGCGCCGCTTTCGGGCTCGATGCCGAACATCGAGGCGATCACCGGGAGCTCGTCGTCATTCAGCTTGACGACATCCGCCGCCGCCAGCGAGTGTTCCAGAATCTCCTTCGAATAGAAGTCCTGCCGCAGGTTCACGTCGCAGAATACCCGGCAGCGGATTCCGGACAGCAGCCGCCTGAGGGTGCTCCGCGACGCTTCACCGCGCTGGGCCAGCGTGCCGAAGCAGAACAGATCAAGCTCCGACAGGTCGAGCTTCGGAACCGGGATGTAATCATAGGCGCAGTCGCGCAAAAAGCGGTAGGCCGGTACCTTCGCCTCGTTGAGCGACACCGTCACGCTGCCGGTCGGCTGCGGCACGCGGGCTACATGGTCGACCGGCAGCCCTTCGCGGACGATCTCCTGAATCGCCACGTCGCCGAGCGTATCCTGCCCGACCGCCGAAACGAGCAGCGACTCCACGCCGAGCCGGTGCAGGTGCACGGCCAGGTTCAGCGGCGCGCCGCCGAGGCGGGCGCCGTCGTCGAAAATATCGAACAGGACTTCTCCGAACGAGACGATCCGGAGCGGACGCCCGGGGCCGCCGTTTTCAAGGGGTACAGCTGTCATGCTTCAAATCTCCTTCTGCATCGGGATGGAAGTCGAACGCAGGATACAGCGTTCGCCGTGGTTGATGAAAGCCTCGACCGAGGCCGAATCCTCGATAATCAGCATATGCTCCGCCGCCGGAAGCTCGATCCCGCGGAGCGTCACCGGGCATTCCGGGCTCGACCATACGCGGCTGCCCGGAACCTGCGTCGCCGGGTTGACCAGAATCCGGTCATCCTTCAAAGTCAGCTCGACCGGGATCGACATCTGCTGGCTGAAGCCGCCGCTGCGGAATATTCCATTGTCGCGCAGCCAGAATACCGCGATCCGGCGGCCGCAGTTCGCGAAGGTCTGCCCTGCATAGGCGTCCCCCTCGAAAAGCGGTCGGGGAAGCGTCTCCGGCGTAAAGGCCTCTCCGTCGAAGCTGCCGAGCGAATAGACGCCGTTGGCGCCGAAAAGCACCCACCGGCCGCCGAGCTCGAAGAGCTCCGGGCACTCGTAGAAGCCGTGAATCCGGCTGCAGAACGTCCAGTTCTTCAGGTCCGCCGAACGGTAGAAGGCGATATGGTTGACTTCGTCGTAGACCGCAATGACGTAATGGCCGGGGGCGTAACGCAGAATGCGCGGATCGCGGCCGCGGTGACGGATGACCGGGTTGTCTTCGTACTCCGTAAACGTCATGCCGCCGTCGAGGCTGTACGCGAGGCATTCGCCGCGCCCGGTCGAGGTGAAGTAAACCAGCAGCGCGGGATTTTCCGGCGTGCCGAGGCCGGAGGCGTTCTCCGTGTCGAGGAACGCGCTTCCCGAGAAGCAGAGGTCATTCTCAGCCTTCGGGACGAGGGCGATCGGCAGCTCCTCCCAGTGCAGCAGGTCGTCGCTGACGGCGTGCCCCCAGTGGATGTTGCCCCACTCCGGCGCCTCCGGGTTGTGCTGAAAGTACATGTGATATCGGCTGCCCAGCACGACGAGCCCGTTCGGGTCGTTGAGCCAGCCCCGGCGTGCCGTGAAATGAAACTGTGGACGCGGCGGAATCTTCTGCATCGTTCTCTCCCTTGTGATTTCTGTTGCTCTGCTGTTAAATTATGATGGAAAACCGCCCGGAACGCAACTGCAAAAAATGGTCAGATACGTGCGATTTCAGGACTTTCATCTGTTTTGGTCCCGAAATTCATGCGTTCTGCCCGGTATTCTCCGGGGGAGAGCCCGGTGAGCCGCCGGAACGCATGGTAAAAATAATGGACATCGCTGTGACCTAAAAGCACGGCCACATCCTCCACGGTTCCGCCGGAACAGGTCAGCAGTTCCCGGGCGCGGTCGAGATAGATCGTGTTCAGGTATTCCTTGAGCGGCATGCCGATCTTCCGCCGGAAGCTTTTCGACAGCGCGAACGGCGTCATCTGCATGACGTCGGCCAGTTCCGAGACTCGGAGCCGGGCCGGCGGCGTCCGGTCGATCGCGGCCAGCACCGGGGCGAAGCGGCTGAAGAGTTCGCTGCGTTCGCGGAGCCGTTCGAGATGCGGCGCGACGAATTCCGACATGGCCGCCGCAGCCGCGCTCTGGATGGCGAGCGGCATGCCGGTTTCCCAGGCGTGTTCGAGATATGCGGAAATGACCGGCTGTTCGATGCGCAGCAGTCCCGGCGCATCGTGAAACACCGAACTGCGGGTGTGGTCCGCCAGACGCAGGTGCGCGTAGCAGAGCTTCGACCCCGCAAAATAGCGGACGTCGAACGAATGCTCGGCATTCAGGAGATAGATTCCGGCCGTGTCGAGCCGGTGGACGGCGCCGCCGATGATGATTTCGGCGCCGGGCGAGACTGCGCCCGCAAAGTGGAAGAGCCGGCAGAACGGCGGCGAAAGGTGGCGGTAGTGCCGCTCTTCTTCGCGCAGGTCGCAGCCGAAGTTGAACAGATCGAGGTTCAGCACGAGCCGGGTGCCGGCGTGCGTGAACTCCAGCCGGGTCCGGTTCGGAACCGAATCCAGATCATGCTGCTCGACGGCGCGCGATACGAGTACGGTCTCCATAACAATTCTCCTCCCTGCGGATACAGTACCACGCCGGGAGGGGAATTGCAATGATCCGCGGCGGCAAAAGCCGGAATTCAGCTTACGATCCGCACCGGATAGCGCCGGAGAAATGCGGCGGCGGAGAGCTCCGGCGCCGTCGGGCGCGGCATCGCATCCGGCCTGCCGACTGCCGCGTATTTGCTCCGGGCGAAATCGTGACAGGCCAGGAGCCGGACAGGAACCGGCGCGCTCCGCAGGGAAGAGAGGAGTTCCCCGGCTTTCCGGAGGTCGTCCTCGGCATCGTTCCAGCCGGGCATGAGCGGCATCCGGATTTCGAACGGAATTCCGCAGGCATCCAGCCTGCGCAGGTTCTCCAGTATCGTCCGGTTGTCCGCTCCGGTGCATTTCCGGTGCACGCCGGGATCGACCGCTTTGAGATCGAAGAGGAACAGGTTCGTCCACGGCAGGAGCCGCTCGAAATTGCGCCACGGCACATCGCCGCAGGTATCCAGCGCGGTGTGGATTCCGTCGTTGCGGAGCTGCCGGAGCAGCGCCTCGCAGAACTCCGGCTGAAGCAGCGGTTCCCCGCCGGAAAGCGTGACGCCTCCGCCGGAGGTCTCGTAGAACATCCGGTCGGCGGTCAGCAGCCGGAACGCTTCCGGAACGGAGATCCGTTCTCCGTAAATCCGCAGTGCGCCGGCGGGACAGCGTTTCACGCACTCGCCGCAGGCCGTGCAGCCGTTCCGGTCGACGGTGTGGACCCGGTTTTCGAACCGGTGTCGGGAGCAGGCTCCGGCGCACTTTCCGCACGACAGGCATTTCGAGGCGAAGAACGCAAGTTCCGGTTCGCGGCGGATCGTCTCCGGGTTGTGGCACCAGACGCAGCGCAGGGGGCATCCCTTCAGGAAGAGCGTCGTCCGGATGCCGGGGCCGTCGTGCACGGCGAACGGCTTGACGTCGGCGAAAACTCCTTCGGGTTCCATGATTCACGCTTCCCTTTCATTTGCTGCCGCCTGAATCAGGTAGCTGTCCTGCTCCCGGCGGCTGAGGTTGTTCCAGAGGACGTTCCAGCCGCAGACCCGGACCTGCAGGTCGGCGTACCGCTCCGGATGCATCTGCGCCTCCTTCAGCGTCTCCGTGCTGAAAATGTTGAAATGGATCGCATGGCCGCCGCGGAGGAGATAGGTCATCAGCAGCGCACGCATGGCGCCGAGGCCGTCTTCGCCGGATACCGCAGAGGGGGCGAGCATGACATCGAGCGGAAAATCCGCCATGAAGTACGCGGGATTCAGCTTCAGGACCGACCGGATCATCGCCGTGACTCCGCTGCGGTTGCTGCCGGGCTGGACCGAGACGTTCTTGGAGAACTCCTCCCCCCGCCGCCGTCCGTCCGCCGTGGCCGGAGAAACCTGTCCCCAGGTCAGGAAACGGTCTGCGGAATGGAGCGCCGTGGTGTAGCGGCCGCCGCGGCTGTTCCGGCGTCCGTTGATCCGGGCGGCGGCGGTTTCGACCAGCAGCCGCATGAGGTTGTCCGGCATATCCCGGTCGTTGCCGAATTTGTCCGGATCGTTCCGGATCTGCTGCAGGAGCGGTTCGCAGCCTTTCCAGTCGGCGTCGAGCGCCTTTCGGAATTCGTCCAGCGTGACGGTCTGGGTCTCATACACATATTTCCGGATCATGGCAAGCGCGTTGGCGGCGGACGCGGGACCCATCAGCCAGAGATTCGAGTTGTTGTAAACCGACCCCTTCGCATAACCGTCGACCCCTTTCTCCAGGGCGGACGCGCAGGCGCCGGAAAAGAGAGGCGCGGGATCAACGGCGTCGAGATACCGTTCGAATTCGTTCGAAACCTCGATGCAGTCGTCGCAGCTCTCTTCAAGACGCCGGAGGCAGCTTTGCAGAAAATCGTCGAAGTTCCGGAAACCGTCTCCTGCCCGCAGGGTCTTATCCACAATCTCCGGCAGCCCGAGGACGCAGGGACAGGTCTCCACCGCCTTTCCCCGGACAGCGTATTCGTAACAGCCCTTGATGTCCGCCGTGCGGGCTTCCTCCTCCGAATATCCCGCCGCGAGCATCGCTTTGCAGATGCACGGCTCCCCGACGAAGACGATGCTGTTGCGGCCGCTCCGGATCAGCTTGAGCGCCTTGTCCAGAAAATCGCGCGGCGTGTTTCCGGCGACTTTGATCTGGAGCTTCGGGTCGTAAATTCCGAGTTTTCCGTATTCGTCCAGAATCAGGTGCGACAGCTCGTTGACCGCGCTGGAGCCGTCCGGATTCGTGCCCCCGAAGTAGAACGGATGCCCGAAATAGTAGTTCATGGCGGAGACTCTGCACATGAAATTGCGGAAAACCGCCCGGATGTCGTCGCGCGTGAACTCCCCCGATTCCAGATCGCGGACGTAGTACGGATAGAGCACGCGGTCCAGATTGCCGAAGGAACGGGTCTGGATGCAGTCCGCATACTCCGAAAGCTGGTAATAGAGCCAGATCTGCAGCATGCATTCGTAAAGGGTCGCCGGAGCTCCGTCGCGCAAATGGCGCAGCGCGGTGACGGTTTCGGGGAGGCAGCCGGTTTGCTCCGCACAGGCGCAGATGCGGTTCATCAGCCGCTGCACGGCCTCGTATTCGAGCCGGACGGAGGCGAAAAAATCCCGGTTTTCCGCCGTCATCGTATTTCCGGCGCGTTCCATGAAGCGCTTTTCCGCGGCCTCCGCCCGCGACAGAAGACCGGAGAAGCCGAGAGAGAGGATCGCGTCCCAGTCCGGAACGCTGTGCCAGAAATCGAAATGGAATGCGACGGTCCCGTTGTCCGAAAGGGTCCGGGCGCGCGCCGCGGCCTCCCTCAGCGCTCCGTCGAACAGCTCCTGCTTCCAGCCCGGCAGGATGGCGTCGTCGAATGGTTTGCGGCCCCAGACGCCCAGCGTTACGAACAGATCCCGCGCCGATACGCCGATCCTCATGTTGTCGAGCAGATACGAAAACGCCTCCGCCTTGACGACTGCGCGGGAACCGTCCTTTTTCCGTCCGGCGAGCCGGAGCAGTCCGGCCTTGAGCTCTTCGACGGAAAGTCCGGTCTCCGGAATTCCCGGATTCCGGAATTCGGCCTCCAGTTCCGCTTTGTCCCGGTTGAAAACCAGCATGATATGCACCTCCTGATGTTTCCCGAAAAGTTCCCCCCCTTCCTCCTTCGCCGAGGCTGCGGAGGACAAGTCGGACTTGTCATCCACAGCGCCTGCGCGGCGGATGATACTTTTCGGGGGCCCCGCTCTCTGAAGAGACCATGCCCGACACTGCGTGTCGTGCTCGTCTCAAGAGACCATGCCCGACACTGCGTGTCGTGCTCGTCTCAAGAGACCATGCCCGACACTGCGTGTCGTGCTCGTCTCAAGAGACCATGCCCGACACTGCGTGTCGTGCTCGTCTCAAGAGACCATGCC